>CABUTY010000114.1 GCA_902494595.1 uncultured Porphyromonadaceae bacterium
CCCGAGACGGCGTTTATCTTCTCCAGCATACGGTCGAGCCATCCCTGCGCGTCATCAAGGGTCTCGAACGACTGCCGTGACACAAAAGCGGCACGCCGCACGATTTCCACCGAGCGTTCCACTGAACCTTTCTCCCAGCCGGCCCGTGCGTTGCAGAACCGTTCACAGAACCTGTAGTACAGCGCGAGCT
Source organism: uncultured Porphyromonadaceae bacterium (assembly GCA_902494595.1). Taxonomy (GTDB): domain Bacteria; phylum Bacteroidota; class Bacteroidia; order Bacteroidales; family Muribaculaceae; genus Lepagella. Next base: position 191 of record CABUTY010000114.1, read on the forward strand.
GCCGCATGGCCCTGGTCGGATACCTGACGGCCGGACGGCCTTTCCTGCCGGTGCGGATGGTGACGGCGACCCTCATGTTGTCATACACCATCGTCTGCGGAACGCCTTGTATCTCCATGAAAAAGTTCCGATGCGCCTCCATCATCGACAGGGTGTCCTGACGAAGAAACAGCCATGCGCTGCGGCGGTTGGAATGAAGGAGCGTGAAGACGGCCATCTGAACGTTGCGGCGCCGACCAGCAATCACCAGTGGAATCTCGCCTCAGTCGAACTCGCATTCCCTGCCCGGATTGTGCTCACGTCGGACATACAGATCCGTATCCTTGACGGTCTTCGCCCCCATGGTGGCGCTGATGCGGCTCACATGGTTGCACACGCTCGGATAGCTCAGGGTAACATCGAATGGATGCCCCTGCATGTCCACTGAAGCTTGCGCATGCTTGTGGCACGACGCACACGGTTCTCTTCAAGGCACTTGCGTATCAGTCCCTTGATTTCATCCGTCACCACCGGGCACTGACGCACCGGGGTATGGAACTTGGGCTCCGACCCTATCAGAGTCGCGAAAGCCTCCATGTCGCACACGCCGTCAGCATCAAGACAGACACGCTCGTACTCCCACACGATCTTGTCGACCGTATGGCGGCTGATATGCAGTTACTCCGCAATCTGACGTTTCGACTGGCCCTTGATCCGGTAACGGTGTAGTACCTCGTTTCTTTCTACCATAGTTTTCATTTTGTGGGATTGGGTTAGTTCGATATAAATATAACCCTGAATCCCCGGTTAAACTTCTCCTATGGTGGCGCAATTCTCGGTTAGATTTCCTGGCGCACTTCTCGATTATATTTTACATCTCTTTGGCCTGTTCCATCAGAGAGTCATGGGTCAGCTCATCATCGCCCTTCTCATTCATTAAGCGGTCAAAGCGGTCGAAGAATGTCTGCGTGTCAGGAATCGGTTCATCCTCATAGATATACGGTTGATTTTTACGCAATGATTTTATAACAGTGCCCGGCACACGGTAGCTTAACGAATTGCGACTGCGGGAAGCCCTGAGATAGCGTTTGTTTTCAAGAGCGTCTATGTCATCGGAAAGTCTTAGTATTTTTGTGGTTCTGCATCCGGCATACTTCGCAATGTCTGAAATCATAATGCGGCTATCTTCGCTTCTGTCAACAAACATAGCCAGAAGCACCACCTGCATCGGAGTCAACTTCAACTTTCGGGAAGCATATTTGATATGTTTAGCTGTTTTCTCGAGAAAGTCGCTATCGAGGTTTGAGTCTTCGGCAAGTTCAACGATGTACTCAAATGATTCAAGAATGCTTTTCGGCTTAGCATTTTTGGCATCATCCTTTTGTTTGGACTTATCCATTGTTTTTGCTTTTTGAAGATCTAATTCTCTCATTGCTTATGCAGTCTATTATTTACGATGCAAATTTAAGGGGTTGGTGTATCAAAAGGCGATACACCTTCTGAATTTATAACTTTCCCGATAATTTTTTTACGGGATTACCTCGCTCCAGCTTGTCATGATTGATCCATTGGCGGTATAAAGAATCGGCTTGCGCTTTATCATTTTGCTGGCGAAGTTTCAGCAACAGCCGTTCGCGGGCTCGTGCTTTATTTTGTGATTGAGAACGTTCGTCAGAGCATCTTACCGCGATACCGGACGGAATATGGATTGCGCGAACCGTGGTTTCCACCTTATTGACGTTCTGGCCACCTTTCCCTCCCGACCGACATGTCTCGTATGTGATATCGGACTCGTTGATTGCAGGCAGTTCAACTTCGTTGAAGAAATTGACTCCGACAAACCAGTTGCTGCGTTTATGCCTTGGACGATATGGATTGGTTGTTGATCGCCATAATACCGTACCTTGCCATTCTTTGACGATAGTTTCAGGGATTGACTCACTTGTGACGAATGTCAGGGACATATAGCAGCCTTCAACTTGATTATGCGGTTCGCAGTCGGCAAGATGAAGTGATGGTACAGCTTTGACAATCTCACGTGCGACCAGAGTCACTGCTCTTGCACATTCCACCGGCCCACGGCCCGCTGTGATTTGTATATAGTGTTTCATTCTCCGTTGTCTTTGATATTGAGTTTGGGCTTAATCATAGATATGATGTCAACTGTCGGTTTGATGAGTTCCAGAATTTCTTCCGTCGGCTTATATGCCATAGGAGACTCATCGAGTGTTTCCTCGCAAATTGAGGTCGAGAATACGCCTGACATAGTTTGTATGAAATCTGCCATCTCAATCTGTTTTTTGGCTTGCGCCCGGCTCATAATGCGTCCGGCACCGTGGGGCGCGGTATTGAGCCATTGTTCATTACCTTTGCCGACGCAGATAGCAATTCCGTCGCGCATATTGAAAGGAATCACAACCTTTCGCCCTTCAGAGGCATCAATCGCACCTTTGCGGAGCATGGGTCGTTCGTCTGTCACTGATATATAGTTGTGAGTCGTGTATATCGACTCTGCACATTTGGCTTTGCATAATTTCCTGATAATCGTAAAGATGCGGTCTCGGATTATTTGATGATTATATAGAGCGTATGCCTGTGCGATTACCATATCAGAGAGATACCCTTTCAGAGCATCACCCCAAAGGAAGCCAATGTATTTGGCGCGTTGGGGATTCTGAGCTATGTTATGCCAATGGTTTGCTACTTTTACGCCGAGATTTCGCGAGCCGCAATGGATTGTCAGCCAGCCTTCGCCTGAGGCTTCATCCTCTCCGTATTCAATAAAATGGTTGCCGCCGCCAAGCGTGCCGAGACTCTTATAGAATATCCCTTCCTGGAGTTTTATCCGGCGACAGAAATCGGTTATGAATCGCGTATCAATCCGTGGTGCCTCATTTATCAGCTCGGGAGCGGCCGAACGAGCCTTCTGATATTGCGAATTGAGGAAACGAAAGAGTTCCTTTTCGTTGAGCGAGTTCTTTGTGCAGATTTCCGTGCCCATAGGAATGGTCTCCCTGATACGATGGTCGAGAATCGGAAAATCCTCGGAATTGACCGGAACCGATAGCCGGTGCATGGAAATGGTGCAGCCGATGTCAACACCGACGTGGTCGGGATTGACATACATACCAATAGGATACGCCGTACCTACATTGCAGTTGTTTCCGGCGTGAATGTCTGGCATCTGAACTATCGGAATTCCCTCCATTGCCGGATGGTCGCATAGTTTCCTGAGCCAGTTATGAGCCGGTTCTTCAATATTATCGGTGAAAATCTCAGCCGATGTTGTTTTTCCTTCTACTATCATACTATTCTATTTTGACTGCAAAGTTGAGATGTTGGTGCGCAACTGATTTGCGCAGCATGAGAAAATTCGTTATTTTTGCGAAAAAATTTCGCTATGCCACTGAACAGAGCCACACTTATCCGGATTTCGGCGATAGACAAATGTCTTCAGAATCATTATCGCCGATGGACCATCAATGACCTTATTGATGCCTGCACAGATGCGCTCGCGGAGTATGAAGGCCGGAGCAATCCCGTAAGCCGCCGGACATTTCAGAATGATCTTGCCCTGATGCGCAGTGACCGGCTTGGATATAACGCTCCGATTGTGGTCCGCGACAACAAGTATTATGAATATGAGGACCCGGACTACAGCATAACGCATCTGCCTTTGAATGATGAAGGACTTGACGCTCTCAATTCAGCGCTTGATATTCTCCGTCAGCTTCAGGGTTTTCCTCAACTTGCGTCTTCAATCGACACAATCAGCAAGCTCAACGAACAGATTTCCCGCCAGACCGGGTCTTCGGTTCCGGCGATGGACATGGAGCATGTGGCCGGTTACAAGGGTACGCAGTTTATCGGCATGATATATGATGCGGTTCGCAAGCAGCAGACAATAGAAATCGAATATCAGTCGTTCAAGGCACGGCAACCGGAAGCTCTGGTAGTATATCCATATCTTCTGAAGGAATATCGCAATCGGTGGTTTTTGATTTGCGAGAAAATGACCAACCGCTCGCCGCAAGTCAATATCTTTGCCCTTGACCGGATACATTCCGTCAAACCGGACAAAGAACATCCCTTCAGGAAATGCGTGGACTTTGACCCTGAGCATTTCTTCGACGACACGATAGGAGTCACGAAGCAGATCAGCGACAAGGCGCGTCGTGTCGTCATCAAGGTTGACCGGCAACAGGCTCCCTACGTCGAGTCAAAACCTTTTCATAAGTCGCAGAAGGTGGAGCAGCGTTTCCGAGACGGCAGCATCCAGCTATCATTGAAAGTCGTTATAAACAACGAACTTGAACGTCTGATTCTCGGTTACGGCGGTCATGCAGAGGTTATCGCTCCGCCAGAGTTCCGCGCCCGCATTGCCGAAAGCGTCAGGATTGCCTCCGGGAAATACAATGATTAGTCCAGAGAAATGAAAGCCAATAAATCCCAGTCATCTGGGGATACAGCAATAACGTGGTCATGAGCAACTAAACGGACAATGCCTTGCAGATTATCTGATTCTGTCTGCTCCGCACGTTGATATATCGGAGTAATTTCGATATTTCCTTCCCCATCCTTTGCTCCCCAAAGTCCGTTGTCGGCTTGAAATAGGGTCAATGGATTCGGCCCGGTAAAGTTCGGACCGATTTCAGGCTTTGGTTGATATTTCCCCGGTTGATGTCGTTTACGCTTGGGCATCTGTAATCGGAATTATGTTTGGTACATTTAGGACGGAGTAATCCGCATTCATTATAGCTCCATTGGAATAGATAATGCTATTTTGCTCAATAATTCCGTGTTGGGCATGAATATGACCGAATAAATGAGCTTTAAGCTGGAGGTCGGATAGTTTCATAAGAATTTCTTCCGAACCATAGTTGATGCCATCGTCGAAGTCAAGGATTCCATAGGCTGGAGAGTGTGTTATCAAAACATCCGTGTCGTCAGGAATATTGGCAAAGTTGCGACTCTGGCGGTCCGTTATGCAATCTTCAAGAAACATCGACACGCCATAGAATTTCAGCCCATCAATCTCGATGCCGGAGTTGCATAGGTAATACACATTGTCGTCAAGGCCGTCGACGTTGGCGCCATACAGGCAATCGTCGTGGTTGCCGCAAATGAAAATTTTGTGGCGATACGGCAGGTCGCAGAACCAGTTTAGGAAATCAATGGCTTCCTGCTCGGTTCCAACCATACAGAAGTCGCCGGAATGTACCACCACATCGGCCTCGGGCAAATCCCGAAGCCTACGGTGACAACCG
>CABUTY010000115.1 GCA_902494595.1 uncultured Porphyromonadaceae bacterium
ATTGTCGATTTTGCCATTGTCGCGCACTATGTCGATGGCTCCGTCGCTGTAAGCTATCAGCAGACAGCCACCCCGGGGATTATAGGCCGCGTTGCTTATCTGTCCCGTGTTGAAGCGACCCAGTTCATGCACCGACCTTATGCCAGCCGTCGGGTTCTGCTTGTCGTAATATAACAGACCCAGCACCGGATCGCCATAGTCGGCAAGCGGCTCGCCTCCCCGGTGGTATGCCGTAGGACTGTAATATGTCTGATATACCAGAAAATAAGTATACCTGTTACCGTCAAGGATTTTTCTCGGCTGGCAGTCGAATGCCGTATAGTTCTTCCATGTGTCGTTGGTCGATGTGGTCTGACATACCGCCGGTGTTGCTGCATTGGCTGTCACGGCTATCGCCGCTATGGCCATTATTCTGAAAAAAGCTTTTGTAAGCATGTAGGATGTTCTGATATGAGGGTATTTACCTCTCTCTTTAACGAAATACAATGAGTCGTTATTGTTCCTGTTCAATGGCCGGTTCAATGGCCGGGCTGCTGTCAAGACTCCCGACTATGATTTGATTATGCGGCAATGTCCCGACAAAATGGTCTCTGAACGAGTCGACGGGAAGAGTGAACACTGTACGCGATATGAGATATCTGCGGTAGGATACGAACGGCTCCGTGAATCCACTCCACCAATCGCCGCACACCCAGGAGAACGAGGGCCATGTTCCGAGCAGCAATGCCAGTCCCAACAGACTTCGCCGCCACACGCCCAGCCATTCCCAGCGGCATACCTCCTTACCAACTTCCATGATGAGAAGCATATACAAAGGCACCCATATCCTCGACCTGAGGTCCGGATTGGTCGACATCTGCATACAGAATGCAGCCGCCACCGTCGCCACCATAATCCAGAACGGTGCATATCTCTTCACCGAATCCCATATGAAGGGTAACCACAACCCAAGACCGAATAGGAGCGTCGTGACAAGCCCATACCATATCCATGACTCGGGCAGATACCCCGGCAGCATCCGCGAGTCTGTAAGCGACAGATAATAGAGCACCGGGAAGCAAACCGCCAGTGTTCCGACATTCCAGATGCTGAAAATCCTGCCCATGATTTTCCATACATTGCGCAATGCGAAGGCATGACGCCCAATCTGCCATAAAGCCACCGGAAACAACGCCATACAGGCAAAAGGAGCGGAAAAAGCAAGCATACCTACGACTACAGCGCTGCGCCCCGGCTTACTGTCAAGCAACACGAGCGCCGTGGCGGCCATAGCTCCGCACATCTGGTTAAAATTAAAAGCCAGCAGAGTAGTGGGATAACTGTAGAAGAAGATGTCGTCGCAATACGTATACCATCCGATGCCGTAAGGCTCAAACCATATCTCCAACATATTGCGCAGCAGTTCGGCGCCTCCGAAGACAATCATCACCAGCAGCACTCTCGCCCTTACCCCTTTGTTGATGAAAATGAAGGTGCATCTCAAGGCCAGCCATATGCCCGCGGCCTCCCACAACACCTGAAAGGCATATCCCGCCATATACATGCCGGCTGCCTTGGCTACTACAGCCGGCAATGCCCAGAAGCCCCAGAAATAGCACAGCACATGCCCCTCCCCGTCGTGTATCGGCCATTCATAATCCACAAGATTGATAAATACCTGGTTCCGGAACATATGGTCGGCCGTCTGATACCAGAATCCTCCCACACCGTTCACCATCACCCACAGCAGAATCATCAGCACTATCAGCACCTCCCGGGGCCAGCCTCCGAACGGCACTTGACCTCCGACACCTCTGTAGGCGTATAGCGTAATCCAGGTGCCAAGCAGAAAACATGGAATTCCTATCCATGGATTTATCCATGTGAGCAGAAATATCGCCACCGGTATCCATAGATAAAGCAGCGTGAGTGTGTACAGCGTGCTCCTGCGCATAGTGTCCTTATTGATTGGCAGGATGCATGTCGGTAAGGGTTACCGGCTTGTCGGCTCCCGAGCGCTCGAATGCCATCACTTTTGACGGCAGCTTCATCAATGGCCTTTCCGTATCGGCAACCGGCATGAAACGATATCCCTGCTGCTCGAGCTGCGGAAGATAGTCTCTGACATCGTCGTCGGAAACTATCAGGAATCCGCTGCGCGGATGTTCCCTGACGAAATTGCGTATCCTGTCGCCCATATAGAAATTGAGCTCGAAGAAGTGTACCGGGTCGCCGGCCTGAAACTCCGCATATCCTATCAGTTCATAGATCTGAGCCTGGGGAGCGAGGAGTTCCGTAATCTGCCGTGCCACAGGTTTGGCGGAGCGCACATTCAGCACAGCGGGCTGCCATACGCCCGCAAGCGTCATGTATATGCCGCAAATGGTCACCGCTATCGCCGACAGTCGCCGCCATGTTTCGCCGCGGCTGCGCCAGAGCCACCACCATAACAAGGCGGCCGCCGGAGCACATGCCGTCCATAGCCATACCATGAATCCGCCGCTGTCGCGCAATGCCTGCAACATGGCCGCATTCTGGGCTCCGTGTCGGCCATGGTCAACCAACGTGTCGGGAACAACGCCCGCCTTGACTGCTATGAACACCGCCGTAAGCAGTATCCCCAGCCCCGCTATCACATCCCCGAAAGCCTGCACCAGCACTTTCTTTCGCTTACCCATCCACTCCAGAAGCTCTGTCATGAATAGAGCCATGAATGGATACAACGGCATCAGATATACACTCCGTTTGCTCTGAGGAAAACAGTAGAACACGAAAATCACAGTCACAGCCGTGAGTGCCATAAGCCTTACGGGTTTCATGCTTTTCAGCCACGCCTTGAGCCGGGGAATGATTCCGGTGGTATTCCATCTGCAATCGGAGCGCCGCAGAGCGGCAAGCGACATAAGGGCGGCAAGTGTCCACGGTATCCAGCCCGTAATCAGCGACAATATATTGTAAGGCCATGGATTGACACATGAATCGTACGACATGGTGCTTGTCATGCGGCCGAAATTTTCCTCCATCACGAGGTCGAGGAATTCCTGTCCTCCGCGCCCATACGCGGCGACATACCAGCACAAAGGTATGATCAGCGACATCACACCCCACAGAATCATCCAGAGTGCCGCCTTGAAGAAATTCATGCCACGCAGGAGCATGAACACACCGCATACCAGACATGGGACAAGCACGCCTACAGGTCCTTTGGTGAGGGTGGCCATGCTCATCAGAAGAATGGCTCCCCAAGGAACACGACGGCAACCTTTCATGTACCATGAATAGAGCGACATGACGGCGCCGGCGGTCAATGCGGTAAGCAGCATGTCCACGCGCGTGTTCATTCCGGCACGGTGCAATTCCAGCGATGTGAAAGTAAGCAGGGCGGTCACAAAGGCGGTGTGCAGGCCGCAACGCCGGCGAAAAAACACGAAAGTGCCGAGTGTCAGGGCTATCAGCGACAACGCCGACGGCAGTCGCGAACTGTATTCGTTAACCTCGCCGCCGGTGAACCATGAGCATATGGCCACCAGCCAATGAAACAATGGAGGCTTGTAAGGCATCTCTCCCCCATTGTTGACAGGCAATATCCAGTCGCCGCTCTGCAGCATCGACAAGGCCACCACCGCCTCACGGGGCTCTCCCTTGGTGTTGAAATCGGCAAGCCCCAAAAACGGCAGCAAGACCACACAGCACAACAGCGCCAGAATCCAATAGAGAACCTTCTCCTCTTCCCAACGCCACGATGTCGGTGAACCGCACATTCTTCCTCTGTCTATCATAAGCAACTTGGAATAAAGAAACCGCGGATGCAGTTCTTAGTCACAAAATTAATAAAAAGCGGGGATAATAAAAAATTCTGCCCCGCTGGACTCACGTCCCGGGAGGCAGAACCATCAACAACCTTTATTCCTGCTATGATAATCTGTAGTCTGTAGACTAACAGGAATAAGCTTCGCCCTAAAAAACTTCAAACTATAGGCGAAGTATCATACCAGCCACAAAATTAAGGATAAATTTCCGCATTTCCAAATTTCCTCCATAAAAATATTGAAACAACTGATTTTCAACGATATAATTCCCCGGGCGAACTCGCAAAAGAGCCGAAGCTTTTTCGACCCCGGCTCTTTGAAATTATTCGGTTTGAAAATCTTGAAGTATGCTTATTTGCGCACTTTTTTTCCATTTACTATGTATATGCCTGCGGGAAGTGTGTCGAGCGAATCGCCGACCTTGATGCCCTGCATGTTATACACGGCAGTGCCGGCATTCTCCATCTCCACCCCTTCAATCGCGGTAGATCCGCTGGTAATGGAAACCTTCGTGGCGGTGTCGTTCACGGTAAACGTATACACGCCATCCTTCGCCGTAAGTGGACTGCCGTTGACACTCACCAGTATCTGATTGTCAGACGTTGCTGGAGCCACTACCACCTGTGTGCCCTTGAAAGCCTTGAAGCCATCCTTATATGCAGGTACGCTCTGCAGAAGGTCGCGCGTTACCACTGCGTTCACGCCATTCTGAACCTCGAAGCTGACATTGCACTCCACTGGCTCGTTGGCATAGAAGAGCTTCACGACATCCCTGTCGGCAAGGGCCAGACTATAGGTCGTGCTCCCCTCGTACATCGGAGACTGGAGCACCTCGTTGACATATACCTTGCCCACTACAGTCTTGCTGGAATACCAGCTCAGACCCATGGGAAGCATCCCGTTGTAGAAAGCGAACTCATTGTATCCGCTTACGAAGCCGGAGCCGAGCTCCTCGCGTGTCTGCGAGCTCGTGAAGCTGAAATAGGTGTCGACGGCTGACCGGTCGTCAATCCATACCACGCCCGTCTTGTCCATAACTATCTTGCCGGCTGTGATGTCGATTACCATTCCATCCTTTCCTTCCACACTATTGTTGGTACAGGTCTGGTTGTCAACCTTTACCCCGTCGATATAGCAGCCAGCGGCAGCCTCCCACGAGATGATGGCGTTGGTCTCCGGAACCTCCACAACTGCCTGGGTCTGACCCTTGAAGTCAACGACGTCATTATTGTAGCTGTAGCCGCGGTATACCTTCACGCAGGCAGGCTCGTTGACATTGACTGTCACCTTATAGGTCTTCTGCTTGTGAGCCTTGACGGTGACAGTGGTGTGGTCCATCACGGTGAAGCTATAGGCATAGCCGCCTGACCAGCTCTGACTCTGACCGTCGATTTGCAGACCGTCGATAATATACAGCGAATTGTTGACGAAACTCAGCTGCTGGCCGGCCTTCATGTTCACCGTCTTGCCGTTGAAGTCGGCAACAGGTGTATTCTCCACCGATACAGAGCTTATGGCCCCTTCGGAATCGGTGTCGGGATAAGCGAATGTCACTGTCACATCCTTGTCAGGGATGCGGGCGGTGATGTTTATATTGCATCCTTGTGTCAGAGCCACGACATAGC
>CABUTY010000116.1 GCA_902494595.1 uncultured Porphyromonadaceae bacterium
CAGCTCGTTGTGGTGTAACCCTCTGTCAGGATAGGGCATTTCGAGCTGTTCTAGAGCCTTACGGATAAAGGATACGCCGGCGTATGCGGTGACAGCGTGGAGCTGAGGATGCCGTCGAAAATCGACACCGTGAACGCAGGCTCTTCCCGACGCATGCGCTATTATGTGCCTGTGCAGGCCTTCGACTCCGGAGCCTATGTGCTCCCGCCTTTCGCCTACATTAGCGGCAAGGATACGCTTTACTCCAACAGCGTGGCTCTAAAGGTGGTGCCCGTGAACGTGACCGCAAATGACCCCATCAAGGATTATGCCGGCACGTCCGACCCGGAAGACCCTTCATTCTTCGACTTTGTGCCTCAGTGGATGGTCGATTGGTGGTGGGTGCTCCTGCTCGCACTGTTGGTGGTTGCCGTCGGCGTATGGCTGGCACTGAGATATAGGAAAAAGGGGAGCATTCTGCCCCAGAAACCTCTGCCTACCCCATATGAAGAGGCAATGGCTTCACTGCGCGACCTCAAGGCTCGCAAACTCTGGGAACAAGGTCAGGAAAAGGAGTATTTCACCGAGCTTACCGAGATTCTGAGAAAATACCTCTACCGCCGTTTCGGCATCAACGCCATGGAGATGACTTCACGCCAGATACTCCACAGCCTGTCGAAGAACAATGAGACCAAGGACAAGAGGGTTTATTTCCGCAAGATACTCGACATGGCCGACTTCGTGAAATTTGCCAAGGTCCGCCCGTTGCCCGACGACAACATCGCCAGCTACGACAATGCCGTGAGGTTCGTGGAGGAGACCAAGCCGGTGCCTCAGGCAGAACCTGAAAAGAAAGGAGGGGAGGAGTGATGCTCTATCCGGGAATGTTACTGCTGTTGCTGCTGTTGTTGCCGCTTACAGCGTGGTATATATGGAAATGGCGTGGCGGAGACGCCTCATTGGGAGTCTCCACGCTATCGCCTTTCAAGGGGATTACGGCCAAGGGTAAGGTGCTGCTGATGCACGTGAGCTTCGGTCTGCAGCTCGTGGCTATAGCCGGAATCATAGTGGCGCTCGCCCGTCCGCAGACCCATGACAGCATGAGCTCCTCCAATGTAGAGGGTACCGACATCGTTCTCGCTCTCGACATCTCAAGCTCTATGCTTGCCAACGACCTGCAGCCTACGCGCTTCGACGCCGCCAAGGATGTGGCCCAGAAATTCGTCAACGGTCGCAAGAACGACAATATAGGTCTTGTGGTGTTCTCCGGCGAGAGTCTGTCGCTGATGCCTCTCACCAACGACAAGGCTGCTCTTGTGAATGCCCTGCAGAATGTGCGCACCGGCGCCCTTAACGACGGCACAGCCATCGGCGACGGCCTCGCAAGCGCACTCAACAGAGCCGCTTCCGGACAGGCAAAGTCGAAGAGCATCATTCTCCTCACCGACGGAACAAACAATGCCGGTGATGTAGCCCCCGCTACTGCCGCCCAGATTGCACGCCAGAAAGGAATCAAGATTTATACCATAGGTGTAGGTACCAATGGTTCCATACAGATCACCGACCCTTACGGTTTCTCCACCACAACCATGGAGACCAAGATTGACGAAGCCGCTCTCAAGAATATCGCCAAAATCACCGACGGCAAATATTTCCGGGCTACCGATTCCAGGATGCTCCGCGATGTGTTTGCCGAAATTGACGAACTCGAAAAGACTCGCCTCAATGTCAACACATATACCCAGACCGAAGAGAATTTCATGCCCTGGCTCCTGCTGAGCCTGTGCGCATATGGCCTCTTCCTGCTACTGAGATACACGGTGCTCAGAAGAATCCCGTGATACCTGCTACACTGTTGTTTTAAAGGACGCGCTCCAAGCGACTGATAAAGGAATAATTATGTTTAGCTTTGCATATCCTGAAATATTATATTTATTACTGCTGGTACCGTTGTACGTAGGGCTTTACGCATGGTCGCGTTATGCCCACAAGCGGAATCTGCGGAAGTTTGGCCGTCTCACCTCGCTGTTGCCGCTGATGCCGGGGATGTCGCCCTACAAGCCGCCGTTGAAGATATGCGTCCAGATGGTGGCTCTGTCGCTGCTCATTATGGCATGCGCGCGTCCTTGGGGTGGAATCAAGAACCAGAAGACCACCAAAGAGGGCATCGAGGTGGTCATCGCCGTGGATGCCTCCAATTCAATGCTCGCTTCCGCTACCGCCGACTCCAACGGCTCCTCCCGTATGCGTACAGCAAAGTTCACTCTCGAAAAACTGATCAACAGGCTCGACAACGACCGTGTGGGACTTATCATATATGCCAACAATGCATATACGCTGATTCCCGTCACCAACGACTATGTGTCGGCCAAGATGTTTCTCAACTCCATCGACCCGAGTCAGATCAAGGACCAGGGCACCAACATCACGTCGGCTATAAACCTTGCCGTTAACTCCTTCTCCGACAACAAGGAGGCCGGCAAGGCACTGATATTGCTTACAGACGCCGAGGAGCTGGAAAACAAGGAGGAGGTGATGCAGGCTGCATCGGCTGCGGCCCGTAAAGGGATTCAGGTGGATGTAGTGGGTGTCGGTTCGCCCACTGCTGTGACAATACCCGAGGGTGACGGCGTAATGATGGATTACGAGACCGGCCAACCTGTAAGGACTGCCCTCAACGAAGACCTTGCTGCCGAAATTGCCAAGGCCGCAAAAGGTATTTATGTCAATGCCGGCAACAAGGATGCTCTCGGCGAACTCGACCGGCAGCTCGATACCCTCAAGAAGGCGACCCTCGAGGGTAGCACCTATTCACAGCACGACGAGCTCTTCTATATCTTTGCCGCCATTGCCTTGGCGCTGATGTGTGCCGACATATTCCTGCTCGAAAGAAAAATCGGCTGGCTATCCAAAATATCCTTCTTTCGCAAAGAAGACAAGACGCAGACAGAATCATGAAAAGAATCATAATTACAATCATGGCGTTGTTGTCGGCGGTGATATGTGTCGCTGACATGCAGGCGTCTACCCGCAAGGAGCGGCAGCTTGTATCCAAAGGCAACAAGCTTTATACCGAGCGGAAGTTCGTGGAAGCGGCGAGCGCCTACAGCGAGGCCCTTAAGGAGAATCCCAACTCGGCCTCGGCGCAGTACAATCTGGGTCTTGCCACGATGCGTCAGGTTACTAATCCTTCCGATACAACGCCTCCTGCAAAGGCCAAGCTCCAGGCCGCCGCTAAAAGCTTCGAATCCGTGGCGCTGCGGGCCAAGGATAAGCCGGGTATCGCCGCGAAAGCCAACTATAACCTCGGAAACATGGCTTTCAACACTAAGGATTATGCCGGTGCCGTACAGCATTACAAGCAGGCGTTGCGTATCGATCCCGATGACAACAATGCCCGCCATAACCTCCGAATAGCCCAGAAACAGCTCCAGAACCAGAACAAGGATAAGAACAAGAGTCAGAATCAGGACCAGGACAAGAAGAATCAGGACAAGGAGAAGGATAAGCAGAACCAGCCACAGCCTCAGGACCGCAACAAGGAGCAGCAGCCGCAGCAACCCAAGGAGCAGCAGATAAATCAGCAGACCGCAGAGCGGATTCTTCAGGCCGTGGAGAATAAGGAGAACCAGACACGCGCTCGTGTCAACAGGGCTTCCCGGGGTGAGCGCGCCGGCCAGACCGGCGCCGCTCAGAAACGTTGGTAATATCAGACGAAGCATGAAGAGAATCCATATTATATTGATTACGGCGGTGCTGATGTTGGCGGCATGTCCCGCTTTCGGGCAGGAGAGCGCGAAATACGACAAACGGGATTTCAAGCTCTCATGGAATGTGGACCGTCTGAAAGTGTACCAGCAGGAGCCGGCGGTGCTGACCCTTTATCTGTGGACTCCTGAAATGGAAGTCACGGGGGCTACCGAAAGCAAGGCTCCTGAATTGAGCCGTGGCTCGTTTGCCACAAAGCAGAAGGCCGACATTGCCGAAAGAGCCTCTGTGGTAGAGAAGGATGGTCGCCGTTGGTATGTTTATCCCGTGGATTCATATGCCGTGACGATGGCCGACGCCGGCAAGCATATCCTCCGCAACGGCAGATACATGGTGGATGTGTCGGTGCCCACTATCTATGACGACCCGTTCTGGGGACGCGTGCAGACTGTGCGCGGCGAAAGGATTGAAGTGCCGGTCGATCCCTTGACGATAGAGGTGCAACCCCTCCCAGACATAAAGGGCGGCGACATGTTCTCAGGATCCGTGGGTGCTTTCTCCGTGGATGTATCGGTTCCCCCGGGCGATATTTATCTCAACGAAGATGCCATAGCCATAATCACTGTCAGAGGCCCCGGATATATGGGCGAAAACGTGCTTCCCGAATATAACGAGGCGTTCACCGAAGGTACGCGCCTGAAGTCGTTCTCCGAAAACCGTAACCAGTACATCGACAAAGGGCGCCTCGTCAGCGAGGTCAAACTCGAATGCACCTTCATACCCACATCACGCGAAAACGCAGTCATAGGACCGGTAAGGTTCATGTTCTTCAATCCGGAAACGGGTAAATACCAGAAAGTGGAGTCGGAGAAGGTCAAGGTGAAAGTGAAATCGATAGCCGGCAAGAGTAAGGTCCATGAAATCTGACCTGTGAGAACCCTACAACAGAAGAAAAAATGAGAACACTGACTATATCGTTGCTAATAATATTGGGGAGTGTGCTTACGGCATGGGGAGGTAGCGTCCATGTGTCGGTGGTGCCGCCCAACGGTAAGCGGAACATAGAAGTCGGCGACCTGTTCTATATCGAGATTACGGTAAGCAATCTTGAAGGGAGTCCGGCGAAGCCGGGGCAGGTGCCCGGTGCCAACGTAGCCTATTTCGACAGAACTTCCAGCTCCACAAGCATGACGGTTGTGAATGGCGTGGCCACGCGCCGCTCCGAATATACGTGGACGGCGACATGCCGTGCCAAACAGGAGGGCAGCTACTCGTTCGGACCCGTTACTGTGGCTGGTGTCAAAAGCAATGTGGCCCATTACTCCATCGGCAAGACCTCGGCTTCTCCGCGACAGGGAGAAGCTGCGCCGGCACCCGCAAATGCCGACGACAACGACGGCAAACCTAAATACATAGGCCGTGGCGACCAGAACCTTTTCCTACGCGCCAATGTCACCAAAACTTCCGCTTTCGAGCAGGAGGCCCTCGTATATACCGTAAAGCTGTATACAAGCTACGACGCCGTGAAGTTCATCGGCGCCACCTCAGCTCCCAAATTCGACGGATTCGTGGTCGAGGAGTCAAAGGACATATCTCAGTCACTGACCATCGAGAACTATCAGGGCCGTTCATATGCCACGGCTGTGATTGCACGCTACATAATATTCCCGCAGATGACCGGCAATCTCAAGGTGCAGGG
>CABUTY010000117.1 GCA_902494595.1 uncultured Porphyromonadaceae bacterium
CCGAGCTGCTTACTGCAGAAGATGTCAGGATGAGCATTCGGGGTGTGGCCAGCGGCATCACCGTCGGCAAAGACTCTGTTGTGATTCCTATGGATGCCTTCTGCATGATTGAGAACGATGACCTCATCATTGCCGAGATATTTTTCTCCGGTACCCTCCAAAGCTCCGGAAACCAGTATTATGGCGATGATTACATCAAGCTATACAACAATAGCGACCATACCATCTATGCCGACGGTATCACTATATTTGAGAGCGATTTTCTGACAACCGACAAGTATGACTATACTCCCGACATCATGGCGGAGGCGGTGAGCGTGGATGCTCTGTATACAGTGCCCGGAAGCGGCAAAGAACATCCCGTCGAACCTGGTGAATATTTCCTTATCGCCGACACCGGCATTGACCATCGCGTCAGCAATCCCAACTCCTTCGACCTCTCACATGCCCACTTCGAATGGTATGACCAGTCAACAGTGCCTTCAAGCCTCGATGTCGATGGCCCTGTCGCAAATCTTGACAAATGGTATTGTTACACACGTTCGTTCTGGATGCTCCACAACCGTGGATTCAAAGCTTATGGCATAGCAAGAATACCGGTTGCCAAAGATGATTATCTTGCTGAATTTAGATATGATTACGATTATGTGATAGACACTTCCGCGGGAACGTTCCCGATGACAGGTACGGCTTACAAGATTCCCAACGAATGGGTGATGGATATAGTCAACCTCAGCATCCCTTCCGGATACGTCTGGAATGTGTCTTCACCAAAGCTCGATATGGGATGGACTCACTGCGGCGAGGTCGACAAGGACAAGAACCGTTTCTTCAAGAGCGTGCGCCGCAAGCTCCTCTACCTGCGTGCCGACGGTAAGCCTGTCTTCAAAGATACCAACAATTCCACCCTCGACTTCAATGCCGACTGTGTCCCGTCGGAAATCGAAATCCAGGGCACTGCTGTAGATATCAATGGTACCAAATGCACGAAGATAACTTATGACGGTGTCACGCCGGTAAAATAATAATCTGCAGACAGATATGGAGGGAGGAAAGAATAGGATAATCACGGCGTTGGGGGTGTTGATGAGTTTCACCGCGGTAAGTCATGGCTCCGATATAATCGGCCGCTATATAAGCTACGGGTCACCTTATCGTGAGATGTTGGCATACTGCTATGCCAATCCGGCGCTGATGCAGTGCCGTGCCGATTCGAGCCTCACTTCCATATCCGTTGCCCTCCGGGGTATATCTGCCGACGGTGTTGTCGACCCTCAACGCGGTGCCGGATCCGCCGGATGGCTTTTCAATGCCGAAACTTACACCAAGTATAAATCATCCACCCTGTGTGGAAGCGCATCCTACAACCACGAGAAGAACTTCGATGTGGTATGGAATGAGACTGCCGACATTGACATTGTCTATCCATATGTCACTGCCGATTCTGTGGGCGGCGCCATCACCGGGGAGGTCTATTCTTTCCAGGGAGGCTATGCCGACGGACATGGCCGTTGGAAATGGGGCATCACCGCCGATTACAAGGCAGGTCTTTACTACCGCAAGGTCGACCCGCGGCCCCGCAATGTCTCGGGGCTGCTACATATCTCCGCCGGCGCCGCATTCTCTGTAATTCACGGATATGATGCCGCCCTGGCAATTGACTTCAGGAAATACCGGCAGTCGTCAGACATTGAATTCAAGAGCGAACTCGGTGTGGAGAAAATATATCATCTCACGGGTCTGGGCACCCGTTACAAGCGTTTCGACGGCCTGGGTGCATCGTCGTATTACGACGGTGCCGAGTATGGCGTATCGTTGACCCTCTTCCCGTCGGCAACCGCCGGCGCCGTCGCCTCGGTCGATTTATCTCGTTTTTCCTTTCATAAGGTGCTTGTCGACCTTAATAAGCTTCCATTGGTGGATGTGCGTCATGACAGGCTGCATGCCTCAGCTGGATGGCGCGGCCACAACGGCATGAACAGATGGTGTCTCTTGGCTGATGTCGATTGCTATCACAGAGTGGGCACGGAGAATATTTTCGGCTCCGCCGCTGTCTCTAACTATCCCAAGGTCGGGGAAATTGAGACATACTTCGATACCAGGACACTTGCGGGTGTACATGGCCTCTGGCAATATATGTTGCGTTATGGCGGTTATGTGGCGCTGTCGGCTCGTTTGGAGTATGCCCGTCGGAAGCAGCAACATGCCGTGGCCGGGATTGTTCTCTACGAAAATACCTTTTCACCATCGCTGAATGTCTCCATGGCGATACCATTGGGAAAACGGTTCGCGATGAAATCGCAAATATTCGCCTACGCAGACTTGGCTTCCCGCGACTCACGGTCGCTGAGGTGCGGGTTCATGGCGGAGACTATTTACAGAATAAGCAGCCGTTATGCCCTCGGGATATCGGCGCAGGGGAGTGCCGCCCGTATCGCAGGTGACGTCAATTCACTCGCCGGCACGGCAGCGGTATCTTTCTACCTATAACAACAATACAATTTATATGACAACCAAAAAAAGACAACTGATTAGTGCCCTTATGCTTGCCGCCACGGCCGGTGGAGGATACGCCGCCAATCCCATACCGATGGATACGGCCATCCGCTATGGAAAGTTGCCCAACGGGCTTACCTATTATGTACGGCACAACGCCACTCCCAAGGGGCAGGCCGACTTCTTCCTCGCCCAGGCCGTGGGTTCTGTCAATGAGGAGGAGAATCAGCGCGGCCTCGCTCACTTCCTCGAGCACATGTGCTTTAACGGCACTCGCCATTTCCCCGGCAATTCCCTGATCTCCTGGCTCGAATCGGTAGGGGTGAAGTTCGGTGCCAATCTCAATGCATATACCTCGACCGACGAGACTGTATATAATATATGCGATGTGCCGGTGAGGCGCACTTCCACCGTTGACTCGTGTCTTTTGATTCTCCGCGACTGGAGCGGCGACCTTACCCTCGACCCCAAGGAGATTGACGATGAGAGGGGAGTGGTCAAAGGGGAGTACCGCCAGCGTAACAGCGGGGCCGCCAACCGATTGCTCGAGAAGGCTGCCCCCGTTGTATATAGCCAGGGCATCTATGGCAATCGGATGCCTATAGGGCTTATGAGTGTTATCGACAGTATCAAACCCTCCGAGCTTGCCGACTATTATCATAAATGGTATCATCCGCGTAATCAATGCGTGGTAGTGGTGGGCGACATCGATCCGGACGCCGTGGTGAAGAATATTTCGGAGCTGTGGAAATCATTTCCGGAGCATGCCGGCCAGACTGTGGCGACACTTCCCGAAGTGGCGCCGAACGAAGGGATGATTGCCACCGTGCAACGAGATGAGGAGCAGGGCGCCCCAATGGTGCAGCTATGGCTCAAGCATGATGGAGTAGCCGATGATGAACTGAACACCATCGCCTCTCTACGACGTGACATGACAGCGCAGCTTGTCACCACCATGCTCGTGGACCGCTTTGACTCCCGTGAGGCGTTGCCTGGAATCCCTTATGCCTCCATCGGTATTGGCGACAGGCGGTTCTTACTTTCGCGTGGACAGCAGGCTTTGATGCTCTCGGCAAAACCTTTTGCCGGCAAAGAAACCGCTACGGTCGTAGTAATGGCGCAGGAATTGAAACGAGCTGCCGCAAAGGGTTTCCTCGACTCGGAACTCCGCCGTGCTAAAATCGACGCCCGTGCCGGCGTTGAGGAGATATTGGCCGGTTGCGGTGACATCTCCAACACTTCTTACGCCCGTGAATATGTAGACCATTTCCTCAACGGCGGTCCTCTTCCGTCAAAAACCGCATGGTGCAAGATGATGAGAGGTGTAATTTCTGGCATCTCTCTGGATGATGTCAACGCATATATCCGGGAGGTGGTCAGCGACAATGGCGACAATACGGTAATGCTGGCGTATATGCCTGAAAGCGACGACAATGTGACTGCCACAGGGTTACGTGAGGCTTATGATGGCGTCTACGGCATGATGTTGGCCGATTATCATGATGCGGTATCCGATACTCCACTGCTCGCTGAATTGCCGACACCCGGACATATCGTCAGCGAGTCAGCCGACCCGAAGTTCGGTTCCGCCACCATAACCCTCTCCAACGGCATCAAGGTCCGTTACCGTTATAATGACAAGAAGATGGATCAGGTACTGGTGCGCGGTTGCTCGCCGGGTGGATTCTCGGTCAGTTATAATCCTGCCGATGCCGCCCTTTATCAGTTGGCCGACGATGTCCTCGCCGTTTCCGCTTATGGCCCTTTTACCGGCACCCAACTCCGCAAACGTCTCGCCGGCAAGAATGCGCGTGCATCTCTGTCAATAGATAAAGTGGAGGAGAAGGTAGAGGCTTCCACTACGCGCAACGACCTCGAGACGGCTTTCCAGCTGTTATATCTCAAGCTTACTGACCCGCGAAAGGATTCTGTAGCTTTCCGGAATCTGCTCGCCGCCAAACGCGACAGGATTCTTTCTCAGTCTGCCAATCCTACTTTCGCCATGGCCGACTCTATACATGCTTATGTGTTTCAACGTCATCCTTTCGAGGCGAAAATCTCCGAAAAGATGATTGACGATATCAATTACGACCGAGTGCTCGCACTGCATCGCGACCGTTTTGGCGACATGTCGGATTTCATTTTCTATGTAACCGGTGATTTCGACACCGACTCGCTGCGGACCTATGCATGCCGTTATCTGGCTGCCTTGCCTGCCGCCGGCAGAATAGAAAAAGGACTCGATACCGGTTTCGGTTATGCTCAGGGTCGCGAAAAACGTTCTTTCTCCATGCCCATGAAGGAACCGCAGTCCATTTGCTATACGTTCTATAACTCCCCCTCGGAGTATAATCTGCAGAATGTGGTGACAGGGCATATAGCCGGCGAGGTGCTGCACGGCAAACTCCTTGCCGACCTGCGCGAAAATCGCGGATGGACTTATGGCATTCAGTCGCATGTAGGTATCTCCGCCGGTTATAACGGTGGCAAGGAGGCATCAGTCATAATGCCTGTATATATACGCGTACAGCCGGAGAATGCCGACTCCACTTTCGAAGTGGTGGCTAGCACTGTGGAAGACATGGCCGATCCTGCCAACATCTCCGCCGACGAAATAGCCAAGGCTGTCGGTTACATGGAGAAGAATCATATCGCTGCCGCCGACGACAATGCTTACTGGCTGACCGTGTTGCGCATGTACGACCGTTTTGGAAAAGACATGCATTCCGGATATCTTGACATTGTAAAATGTGTGAGACCTCGTGATGTGGCCGAATTTGTGAGGAAAAAACTGTTGAAAGGCAACCGCCTGCAACTCGAGATGAAACCCTCTGAAGATTAGGAATGCGCTC
>CABUTY010000118.1 GCA_902494595.1 uncultured Porphyromonadaceae bacterium
CCAGGTCAACGTGCGCCATATCCTCCTGCGCCCGAAGGTCGACGATAAGGAACTGGCCAATGCCGTGGTGAAACTCGACTCCATGCGAAAAGAGATTGTAGCCGGCAATTTCACCTTCGAGGAGGCTGCCAGGTTCGTGTCGCAGGACAAGGATACCAAGAACAACAAGGGTATAATGGTGAACCAGAAAACCGGCAACACCCGTTTCGAGATGCAGGATCTTCCCGCAGAGGCTGCCGCCAAAATCGAACTGATGCAGCCCGGCGACATCTCCGAGGCCTTCATCATGAAGGACCCCCAGAAAAACAGGGATGTGGTGGCTGTGGTCAAGCTTACCAACCGTATACCGGGACATAAGGCCAATCTGTCGGACGACTTCAACCAGCTCAAGCAGATGTACGAGAACAGTACCCGTCAGGCTATCATCAAGGAGTGGGTGGAGAAAAAAATCAAGGATACCTACGTGAAGATAGGCGAGGGATGGGATGCCTGCGAGTTCAACTACGACGGCTGGATAAAACCCTGAGTCACAGCTGACGTTATACCTGGAGTGATATGTTGAGGACGCGGAAACTGGTGTTGGCGATGGTGGCCATGGCCGTGGCGATGTTTGCATTGTCATGGCTCTCCGACGTGTATGCCCAGAAGAAGCAGACAAAACCAAAGACTGCCGAGACTTATACCCGGCCAAAGCCCCGCGAGCCGATAAAACCGCAGATTCCCTCTGTCAACAGATTTCAGGACGACAAGGTGTTTCTCGAGAATGCCGACTCTCTTTACCGCCCGGCAAACGAGTATGAGGAATACCAGATTGTAAAAGGGAAGGTGAAGTTCCGTCAGGGCAACATGTGGATGTTCTGCGACTCGGCGTATTATTATCCGCAGAAGAACTCGATGGATGCTTTCGGGCATGTGGAGATGCAGCAGGGCGACACGCTGTTCGTCTATTCCGACCGGCTGTATTATGACGGCTTCGAGAAGCTGGCCACGCTCGTCAACGGCCCCTCGCGAAGCAAGGTGGAGCTGCGCAACAGGAAGGTGACGCTTACCACCGACAGTCTCAACTACAGCGTGGCTACAGAAACGGGATGGTATACTACCGGCGGTGTGCTCGACGATGGGGTCAACACCCTTACCTCCGTTTACGGCGAGTACTCTCCCAACACCAAGGAGGCCAAATTCCGCGACAATGTGCTGTTGGTAAATAATAAGGAGGGTTACAGGCTCATTACCGAGGAACTCGACTACAATACCGCCACTCATATCGCCGACATAAATACAAAGACCGTCATAGAAGGTGCCAACGATACCATCGTGACCACACAAGGCACCTACAACACGTCGACCGACCATGCACAGCTTACGGCAAGGTCGACAATCACGCACCGCGACTCCCTTGACAATGTGACATGGCTCGAAGGAGATTCCATCATCTACGACAAGGCCACAGGTATCAGCCGTGCCTATATGTTCCGCAACCCTATGCGCGACCAGCAGCCCATGGTGATTACCGACACGGCGCGGAAAGTGCAGCTTATCGGCGGATATGGCGAGTATGACGACAGGACGCGGCGCGCCATTGCCACGGAATATCCCTTGCTCATAGAATATTCGCGGCCCGACTCCCTCTTCCTGCGTGCCGATACTATCATCTCGCTGATACAGCCGGAGTTGGTATGGCCCGACACTCTCGACAACAATTTCAGCGCGGCCACGCGACGGCGTTTCGCGGCCATGGAGAGTATCCTCGACCTCGCCAAGGGTATGGATGTGGAGCTGTACCTCTATCCGGCGTCGATTCCGACGGGAATCAATATGCCGTCGTTGTCGTCCGGGGTACCGGCACGTGCAGAGGACAAAGTGCCTGGGAGACCCATGCCGGATGTTACATACGACGACCGCGATGTGCGTGACGACAGAAGTATGTCGGTAGAGATGCCTCGAGATACAGCAGCCGTTGCGCCGTTGCGCAGGCTTGACGCCCTCGGCAGGGACTCCGCTCTGATGGTACCCAAGGACTTCCATGTGGCAAGAGCCATAGGAAGAGCCCGGTTCTTCAACAAGGATATCCAGGGTGTGGCCGATACCCTGCTTTACCGTGAATACGATTCCTTGCTCTACATGATACGCAAACCCATAGTCTGGAGCGGGGAAAGGCAGGCCATGGGCAACATCATCCTTGTGCATCTCAATGATTCCACCGCTGACTGGGCATATCTCCCCGACAACGGGATGCTTGCCGAACATGTCGACGAGGATTTCTATAACCAGATCATGGGTTCGGTGATGAAGGCGTGGATAGAGAATCAGAAAATACGGAGGATGACTGCCGACGGCAATGTGCAGGTGGTGATGCTTCCTCAGGAGAACGATTCCACGTTCAACAAGCTGGTAAATGCGGAAAGCTCGCATCTTGCCGTGGACTTCGACAAGGGAGTGATGGAGCATCTGAAGATGTGGCCGGAGGTCACGGGACAGGTCAGCCCCGTGGGTATGGTCAAGATGGCCCAGAAGTATCTGCCCGGATTCAGATGGCTCGACATGCTTCGTCCCCGCCGGCAGTGGTACGGCGACAGGGTGCGATGGATTGACGACCTCGGCGAGGTGCCCGATGAGCTCGAGATATGGTTCAATGAACCGGAACAGGCCAAACGCCAGCCTCTAAGTCCTGCCGATTATAAGGAGAAGATGCGTATAAACCGGTAAGGATTGGCACAGATATTTACAAGAACGATAAGGGGAAATAGGATTCGAAGGGCATGAGTGACATAATAAAACTGCTGCCGGATTCGGTTGCCAACCAGATAGCTGCCGGAGAGGTGATACAGCGGCCGGCCTCGGTAATCAAGGAACTTGTGGAGAATGCTGTAGACGCCGGAGCTACCGACATAAGCGTGACCGTGGTAGACGCCGGCAAGACGCTGATACAGGTGGCCGACAATGGTTCGGGGATGAGCGATCTTGATGCGCGCATGGCTTTCGAGCGTCATGCCACATCCAAGATACGCGAAGTGTCGGACCTTTTCAAGCTGCACAGCATGGGCTTCCGCGGAGAAGCCCTTCCTTCGATATGCGCCATATCGGAGGTTGAGCTCAAGACGCGGGCCAAAGGGAGCGCCATAGGTACGCGGCTGGTGATAGAGGCTTCCAAGGTCAAGAGCCAGGAGGCGGCCGTAGCGGAGACCGGAACCGTAATAAGCGTCAAGAGGCTCTTCTTCAATGTGCCGGCACGCCGCCGCTTCCTTAAGAGCGACAGGGTAGAGGAAAGCAATATCATGAGGGAATTCGAGCGTCTGGCGCTCGTCAACAATCATCTGCGCATGAGCATCGATACCGGCACACATCGTCTTGAACTGCGTGCCGGCACACTGCGGCAGCGTATCGAGGACATTTGGAAAGGACAGCTCAAAAAGGAGCAGCTTCTTCCTGTGGAGATGGATACGCCGATAGTGAAAATCAGCGGCTTTGTGGCGCGTCCTGAATATGCGCGTCGGCAGAATCCTCTGCAATATATGATAGTGAACGGCCGCAACATGCGCCATCCCTATTTCCACAAGGCGGTGATGAGCTGTTATCAGTCGCTGATAGCCCAGGGCACACAGCCATGTTATTTCCTGGTGTTCGAGGTGGATCCGGCGCAGATCGACGTGAATATCCATCCCACGAAAAACGAGATAAAGTTTGAGAACGAGCAGCAGATATGGCCGTTGCTGGCATCGGCGGTAAAGACGTCGCTGGGGAGGTATTCGGCGGTGCCGAGTATCGACTTCAACTCCGATGCCATAGAGGTTCGTCCATTGTCGCCCGGGGAGATGCCGGAAGCGCCTTCCATGGGATTCAAGAGCAATTACAATCCGTTCCAGTCGGCTCGTATGCACCTCGGGAGCGAATCGCCGATGGTACGTCGGGAACCCGAAAAGAGGGTGGATACCGACTGGGAGTCGCTGTATACGGCCAGAGAGGCGGAGGGTGGCATAGCTCCCATGTGTCTGCAGTTTGCCCTGAAGTATATAGTGACCACAACCGCCGATGGCCTTATGGTGATAGACCAGCACCGCGCCCATCTGAAGATACTGTACAACGAGTATCTTGAGCGCAACACGCATTCGGAAGTGGTGAGCCGTCGGCTGATGTTCCCGGAGACGGTGATGCTCGACATGTCGCAGCAGGCGGCTCTCGGCGAAGTGGAGGCCGACCTTGTCCGCTATGGTTTCGCGCTGGAATATCAGCAGGACAACGAGTGGCAGGTTACCGCCATTCCCGCTCAGCTGCAGCAACACGATGTGAAAGAAGTGCTTCTGAGAATCCTCGATTCCATTACGGAGGATTCGGTGAACTATGGCAATGAGCAGAGACCGCAGGATACAATGCACCGGCAGATATCGCTGGTGATGGCCCGTTCCACGGCAATACGTCGAGGCGTAAGACTCTCCCAGAAAGAGATGGAGGAGATAATAGCGAAACTCTTCAGCCTTCCGGACCCGGCTCTTACTCCCAACGGGAACCCGGTGTTTATAACTCTGACGCCGGAACAGCTTGCAAAAATGATGTAAAAAAACCGGGATAATCCGTTGATTCGGATTATCCCGGCTGAATTATCGGGGTTAATCAGGATTTATCGGGATTAATCGAGCATCGGCAGGATTAATCCCGATTGTCGGTATCAGCGGTTTGTATTCTTGATCTGGAGGGTCAAAGCCTTGTTGAAGGCATCCTGCGAGATGAGGTTCTCCACGGTGAGGTGCATGCGGTAACGCCAGTAGTGTCTGGGGTTTGCGGGCACGTTGATCACTTCATCGTTTGGGTTTTCGCGACGCAGGCCGCCGTCGCAGGCAAGCCAGTCCTGCAAGGGCAGGATTACCAGCATCGAGGGACTTGCCAGCTGCAGGTTCACTATCTTCTCGCAAATCCATGGCTCGGCGAAATGCGGTGCAGGACCTCCCTCATGGAGCACATTGTTGTAGAAACGCTGCGACACGCCATGGTCGGCTTCCCACCAGTGGCGTATGCCTCCCATGTCGTGGGTGGAGGTGGTGCATACCGAATAGTAGGGATAATGCCATGTGTCGCCGAACTGAGCGTGCGGATCCTTGGGCATACGCTGAATCTCGAGGCTCAGTATCTTGAGCTGGTTCATAACCTCGGGAACGCAGTCGGGAATCATGCCGAGATCCTCGCCGCAGGCGAGCATGCCCGTGGAGTCGAGAAGAGGCGGAAGCTTCCACATGGCCTTGCCATACCAGAAGTCATTGTGACGGTGGTAGAAGAAGTCGTTGTACAGGCGGTTGAAGTTACATTTGGCATAGTCCGACAGTAC
>CABUTY010000119.1 GCA_902494595.1 uncultured Porphyromonadaceae bacterium
GCACGGTCAATCACAGACTGGTCAACATTCTGACTCCATTCGTCATTGCTGTATGTGTCGTGGCTTTCACCCCAATACACACATTTGTTACCGAGCTTGTAATCTACCGCCCAGCTGCCGCCATAACCGTAGGGAATGCCACCGTTTTCACGTGCGGCTCCGTTGGAATACCTATTGTCGGTAACCGACATATACTGTGCGTATTCCTTGATGATATCCTTATTGGGTCCGGGATTGTCGAGAATCTCGCCGTAGTGATACATACCGGCAACGCTTGTCACATCTTTCCAGAAGTTGCAACCTTCGGAGGGGAGACCGATATGTTTTGCGGCATCCCAACGGATACCCTTGACGCCGAGGCTCTTCAGCTTCTCTACATAAGCTTTGCCACGTGCACAAACTTCGGAGCTCTCCGAGTTGATGTCGCCATAATCACCGAGCTGGCCATGGGTGATGCTACGGCGGTCGCCATAGTTGATGCCTCCTTCCCAGCGTACACGGCCATTGGAATCCCACCATGTGTCATGATAGCCGGCGGTCTTGTCGACATGGTTGGCCACTACGTCCACGATAATCTTGATGCCATACGTGGCGGCCTCGTCGCAGAGGGCCTTGAGTTCTGCCTCGGTGCCTATGCCTCCTTTGAATGCGAGGTCATAGGGACGATAGAGGTCGTGCCAGGGTGATCCGGCTCTTACGTCGCCGCGCTGCATGGGCGACAGCTGTACGGCACCGAATCCTGCCTTGGCGATGTTGGCGAGCTCGCTCTTGACATCGTTTACAGTCCAGTCGAAACAATGGAGGATATTTCCCTCCTGTATGCCCGACGGCAGTCCGTAATCAGCACCGTATGCCCATGAACCTGTCATGCTCATCAGCAACATTGCTGATACAAACAACTTTTTCATGTGATTTTTTTTGTTGTTGATTATTGTTGATTAATTAATTCATATTGATAGTACCGATATATATATAAAATGGGGGGCGATGTACCGTCCCGACATTATCGGGATTATACAGCCTCCGCTTAATGATATATGCAGTCACCGGGTATGATTCTCAAGGTTGTTGAAGACAAGGTATGGCAATGACTTCCTTATCCGCTACAAAATTAGCGAATTTCATTAACCCCACGCATAGCCGATATAGTTAATTTATGTTAAAGTTTGCCGAACATTGAACGTAGACGAAGGGAGATGACACCGAACACTGCCTCGCCGAAGATAGAGGAATTCATTTTGCTGGTACCGAGTCGGCGGTTGACGAAGATTATGGGTATCTCCACAATCTTGAAATTACGCTTGTGTACCTTGAATTTCATCTCAATCTGGAACGCATATCCCTTGAAGCGGATTTTGTCGAGGTTCAGACTCTGCAGCACCTTTCGGGTGTAGCATACGAAGCCGGCCGTGGAGTCACGGAGTTTCATGCCTGTCACTACCCTGACATACATGGAAGCGAAGTAGGACATAAGCACGCGTCCCATGGGCCAGTTGACCACATTGACACCTGACACGTATCTGGAACCAATCGACATGTCGGCGCCTTCATCCTTGCAGGCATGATATAGACGGGGGAGGTCGGCGGGATTATGGCTGAAATCGGCGTCCATCTCTATCACATATTCATACCCTTCGGCAAGAGCCCATCTGAAGCCGTGGATATATGCGGTGCCGAGCCCCAGCTTCCCTTTGCGCGTCTCCATATGCACACGCCCGGGGTACTCTTCCATCTTGGCGCGTACAGCATCCTGTGTGCCGTCGGGAGAGGCATCATCGATTACCAACACCTCAAAGCCGTCGGCCAACTTCATGACCGCGTCGATGATATTAGAGATATTCTCTATCTCATTATATGTGGGGATGATGACCAATACATCACTCATAGCTACTCTTTTTTATTCCGACAGGTAAACGCTGCCCATGTGTTTCACTGCAAAATTAGGTAAAATCAATTTATTATAAAAGAGTCAGCTCTTATTTTTATGCATCATCAGGGGTTGTAGAGGTTGCTGTAAGGTATTTGCGCACCATCATGGCCGGATGATAAGATAGTTTGCTCTTTCGCAAGGCTTCGTTGCCGGCATCATCCTCACGGTTTACGTAGCGCAATCCCTCGAACCGCGATATGGCCAGATTGACAAGTCCCGACGCCAATGCCTGATATACTCCGGGATATTCCATGTCGCCCTTCTCCACATGGGCGAAAAACATTTCCCCGACAGCCTCGCCATATGTGAAACCTATCACCTTCCCATGATGCCGTATCACTATGCCTGCCATACCGTGTTCACCCAGATAGGGTAGAAGATCGGTACAATGCCTGTTTTCAAACAGAAACACCGGGCTGGCGGCATGCAGGGCATCCAATGTGCGTGTAAAAGCCACTATGTCGTCAATGTCGGCGGCCGTAATCTCCGATATCTCTGTATCAGGGTAATGATTGTGGAAATAGTTGAGATGATTGCGCTTCTTCGCCATTTTCTTCCCCTCAAAGCCAATGAACTGCTCTATATTGTAGACATAATCATCCCATTCAGGCTTATGTACGGTTTCGTCGGTAACCTCCTGTGCATCATCTGCACCGTCAACAGGCACATCAATCATCTTCACCGCAAATCCGTCGGCCTCCGGCAGAATATCGAGTATGCTGTTCTTTGTCTCACACTCGGAAGCTCCGTTCACCGGCGGATAATACAGCGTGACGCCGCTTGTCGGATCCTTGCCGACAATCATAATGTCTTCGCCGTACGAGACTATGCGGTAATCGAAATAGTCTTTCCACAGCAGCACGCCTCCCAGCGAATAGTCGCAGCTGAACGACCTGTATCTTTCGAAATGTTTACGCAGAAGAGGGATGTCGGAGAAATCCACTTTCCGGCCCGTAACAGTGACAGAGGGCGTCGCCGTATCCACTTTTTCAGCAAGGATAAAAATGGGGCTGCCGTTATTCAGCGAGCCGGCGAGCAGGGTTGTGCCGTCGCCCTCCATGAGCCGATACTTGCTTCTGATCTTCGCCGCATTCAAGGGATGGCCGTGCGACACCACATGAAGGGGTTCTTTCTTCATCTTTTCGAGTTCTTCACCGCTCACCTGACGTATCAGTCGGTAGGCATGGCCTGGAAAACCGGCGACCGGAGTATCGGATATGAAGATTCCTGTATTCTTTTTCAGACATTTCAATCCCGGATATCTGCCGCATAACAGTGCGTCGGCATTGAGCTTGCGCATCCCGGCACCAAGCTCGTATACGTATACGGCCCTCTTCAGGTCGTTTTTGTCGGCGAAGCTTATCTCCGTCATGTCAAGGTCATGAAACCGACATTCAAATTCGTAATTGCGGAGGATATTGCCGGAAGATATTGAATCGGCATCATTATTCCCTATGTCAATCATCGATATGGCAGGATTGTCGGGGAGTGAGGCATCTGATTTCATATGTACTAGTACTTCCTTGCATTCACCTTTGAACGATAGGATATATATTCGTTCAATGGAATGCAGGTCTCTTACCGTTTGGGATATGTCGAGGAGCGGGGAGCCCTTCACTAAGAGATTGCGGCACTTATGGAGCAACAGGGGGAGATTTGCGGGCACGTCGGGCAATGAGTCCTGCAGTCGGAATACTCTGTTGTTGAGAGAGTCGCGACGTGCCGGGTCTATGAATATGGCGTCAAAACGCCTGTCGCAGGCTTTGAGCCATTCAATACTGTCGGCATTCACAACGTCAATATCCCGGATATCGAGAGCGGCACAGTTATAACGCAGGCAGTCAGCTCGGTGCGTGTCAAGTTCGAAAGCGATTACGTGATGCCCGTTGGTTGCCATTATCATCGAATCGATACCGAGGCCGGCCGTAAGGTCGGCTATATCAGGGAAATCGGCGACAATGCAGGCATGAAACCTCGCGACATACTGGTTTGTAGCCTGCTCGGCAGCCGCAACGGAGGGGTAAATGAAGGAGTCGTGACTGTTGAACCATGGCAACTTGGCAGATGTCTTCTGACGGGCCGAGATCTGTGTGATTGCCTCGTTGAGTATAAAGGGGAGAGGTGCGTCATGATAACGAAGCGCCAGCACGGCGACATCCTCGCCGATATGTTTGCCGATAAATTCTTTTAACCCTGTATCCATATATTAGACTGCGGTTATTGCATCATACATAGAAGTTGTTTCTACTAATTTATGTTTGATAATAGATCATAAAAAAGGTTACACTTTATGGCAACCTTTATCAATATTTTGGGCATTTCGGCCGCTTTAAGCGGGACCAACCGAGAGGTTGCTCCCTCATGAACCGGCCAAATCTGCTCCAAAATATTAATAGATCTTACCATAAAAATTAGTCGAAACAACTTCATAACGAATCGAGGCCGGCGTTTTGCATAACGTCGACCTCGATCTGACATTTAAAACATTCTTTTCCGCTATGTCGATACTCTCCCGAACGGGAGAATCAAAGCGGTGATGTGTCAACGATAGTCTTTAAGCTGTTCGCGGAGTCTTTTTCTTGCGAAGAAGATACGGCTTTTGACGGTGCCGAGCGGAAGATTCATCTTCTCGGCGATTTCGTTATATTTGTAGCCGGCAACGAATAGATTGAACGGTATGCGGTATTCATCGCTGAAAGAGTTCAGAGCCACGGATATCTCCTTGACGGCATAAGAACCTTCGGGGGTGTTGAGGCCCGAGTCCTGCGATATGTTGAGATGGAAGAGGTCGGCGGTCTGATCAACAACCGTAGCCTTGCGTACCGACTGACGGTAATTGTTGATGAAGATGTTGCGCATAATCGTGAATATCCATCCCTTGAAATTCACGTTGTCGACGTACTTGTCCTCATTGTCAAGCGCCTTAAGGGTGGTGTCCTGCAGTAAATCCTGCGCCTGCTCCTTATTGGTGGTAAGCTGATATGCGAAGTTTAGCAGAT
The DNA here is from genome assembly GCA_902494595.1 of uncultured Porphyromonadaceae bacterium. Taxonomy (GTDB): domain Bacteria; phylum Bacteroidota; class Bacteroidia; order Bacteroidales; family Muribaculaceae; genus Lepagella. Next base: position 4,930 of record CABUTY010000119.1, read on the forward strand.
TTCCCTGAAGTCCTAACAGGCGATCCTGAAATGTCTCGGTCTTTTTCATAACTTGTTGTTTTAAATGTTCGTATATAAAACACGGGAAGAGGGTGGAAAGTTCCGAAAAAACTGCATTTTTTTTGTCACTTTTTTTGGCATCTCATCCTACCGCGTTGATAATCAGCATTATTAGAGTATTCTTAATCGAGGAAAAGAAACGGAGATAGCGTCGTTGTGGGGAATTTTTATTAATTTTGTAAAAAAATAGAAAGCATACAATGAGATTTGACGAGATACTGACCAACGACGAGGTGCTCGACGGGCTATGGGACATGCATTTTGACGAATGCACACCCATACAGGAATATACGATACCGC
>CABUTY010000120.1 GCA_902494595.1 uncultured Porphyromonadaceae bacterium
AAGTTCCCAGTCGCCAAACGTCTGGCCTATCACAGAATCTATGGCCTCGGAGATGTAATCTTCAACATTGTAAGCAGGCATAACCACTGAGATGGCCGGCCTGCCGACAAGCCGTTCCCCCGTGTGCATGCCGTTATAGGTATCAATACCTATATTAATATCCTCAGCCATAAAAGAGCACGTTCCTTAAAAAAAAAGCCCTGTCGTGGAGACAGAGCTTGAATTTCCTTGAAGATGCCTCAGCAAGAGCTAACTCTTACTTGCCGGCGATGTTTTCAGAAACAGTCAGGGAGTGACGGCCTTTGGCGCGACGGGCGGCAAGTACCTTGCGACCGCTCTTCGTGGCCATTCTCAGACGGAATCCATGCTTGTTAACTCTCCTGCGGTTCGAGGGTTGAAAAGTCCTTTTCATCTTATTTGTGGTATTTATTTTACGTAGGCAAAACCGCTCTTGGCGGCAATCGGTTGCAAAATTAGCAAATTTTTGCGACTCTCACAAATCCCGACTGATTTTCATCCACGATTATTCCCTCATAACCCCTCTTTTCACCATGTTTTCACCTTTGCCCCGTTTGCACATCTTACGGAATTTTACTAATTTTGCAGCGATAAACCGAAAACATCAATTAAAAAGCTAAACATACAATGATGAACGCTCAAGACATCAAGAACGGGTCGTGCATCCGTCTTGATGGCCGTCTTTATTTCTGTGTAGAATTTCTGCATGTAAAGCCCGGCAAGGGTAATACCTTCATGCGCACCAAGCTCAAGGATGTTGTTGACGGCCGCGTGATAGAACGCCGCTTCAACATCGGCGAGAAACTCGAGGATGTACGCGTGGAACGCCGTCCCTACCAGTTCCTCTACACAGAGGGCGAGGACGACATCTTCATGGACAACGAGACTTTCGACCAGATACCCATCAGCAAAGAGCTGGTTACCGGCGCTGCCTATATGAAGGAAGGCGACACCGTGGAAGTGGTGCGCGACGCCTCCACCAACACCGTGCTCTACGCCGAGATGCCGCTGAAGACCATCCTCAAGATCACGTATACAGAGCCTGGGCTCAAGGGCGACACCGCCACCAACACCCTCAAGCCCGCAACCGTCGAGACCGGCGCCACTGTCAAAGTGCCCCTCTTCATCAACGAAGGCGAACTCATAGAGGTTGACACCCGCGACGGCAGCTATGTGGGCCGCGTTAAAGCCTGACACCTCTGTCTGACAATACAAAAACAGCCGTTGCCCATGGCCGATAATGCTTCAAATATCCTCTTCTCTATTATCGTGCCGGTCTATAACAGGCCCGACGAAGTGGCAGACCTGCTGCGCAGTCTCGAGGCTCAGACCGACAACGGTTTTGAAATCGTAATCGTCGAGGATGGCTCCACCATCCCCTGCCTCGATTACGACCTCTCACACGATGGAACCATGAAGGCGAAGGGTCACCCGGCCCTCCGCCTTCAGTATTTCCATAAAGAGAACGAAGGCCGCAGCATAGCCCGCAACTATGGTCTGGAACATGCCCGCGGCGACTTCTTCATCTTTGTCGACTCCGACTGCATCCTCCCTCCCGACTATATAGCCACATTGCGCAGGTGTCTAGCTACCCGTCCCGCCGACTGCTTCGGCGGCCCCGACGCGGCACATGAGTCTTTCTCCGACACTCAGAAGGCCATAAACTACGCCATGACCTCTTTCCTTACCACCGGCGGTATCCGCGGCGGTAAGGTGTCAATGGAGAAATTCACCCCACGCACCTTCAACATGGGCTTCTCCCGCAAAGTATGGGAAAAGACTGGCGGTTTCCGCGAGATGTTCAGCGAAGACATCGACATGAGCACCCGCATACGCCTGGCAGGATTCTTCATAACGCTCTACCCGGAGGTAAGGGTATTTCACAAGCGCCGTGTGGACTTCCGCAAATTCTGGAAGCAGGTACACGTGTTCGGCATGTCGCGCATCACTCTCGAGCTGCTTTATCCCGGCTCCATGAAGCTTGTGCACTGGTTGCCGGCAATATTCACCATAAGTGCCTTTGGGCTCATAATAGGCAGCATATGGTGCCGCTGGCTCCTGATTCCGCTCACACTGTACATCATTGCCCTCTGGATTGGCGGCCTTATCGAAAACCGGTCGCTCAAGATAGCCACTATGGGAGTCGCCGCCGCAATGGTGCAGCTCACCGGTTACGGCACGGGGTTCATAAAGGCATATACCGACAAGATTATCCTTGGACATGGCCGCGACCAGGCTAAGGAAATAGAGATACGCAAAGGCAAGAACGAAGGTCTCTGACACTATTCTTATGGGAGAGTTCGGGCAAGAGAATGCCAAGCCGCTGACTGTCAAGGATTTCAACAAAGAGGAACAGCCGCGCGAAAAGGCAGGGAAATATGGTCTTCAGGCACTGAGCAACGCCGAGCTACTGGCCATAGTGCTGCGAACCGGGCAGCCTGGTCTCCCCGTGACCCGCATAGCCGCCGAACTCATGCAGAGCCGTCAGAACAAATTCACCCTTCTTGAAAGGATGTCAGACGACGAACTCAAGAGCATTCCAGGCATTGGCCCGGTAAAGGTGCTGGAAATACGCACCATGCTCGAGATCATGCGACGATATACGCGAGAAAACCTCAGCGACCTTACTCAGTTCAAATCTTCTGAAGAAATCTACAACTTCATGCGCTTCCGCATCGCCAATCTTGACCATGAGCAGATGTGGGCACTCTTCCTCAACAACAGCAACCGGCTCATAGGTGAGATGAAGATTTCAGAAGGAAGCGCCACGGCCACCATATTCGACATCAAGAAAGTTCTGCGCCAGGCACTCGCCATAAATGCGCAGGCCATAATTCTATGCCACAACCATCCCTCGGGAATATGCCGCCCTTCGGGACCCGACCAGCAGATTACCAACAAATTCGGAGAAGCCTGCAAGACTCTCGAGTTCCGTTTCCTTGACCATCTCATCGTCACCGTGAACGGTTTCTATTCCTTTCACGACAACGGGAATATGTAAAGAACCCGAATCTACGGGATATTCTTATCTGCCGGACAGGCGCGAAGCGATGGAGTCAGTGGCCTTTACGCGTATAGGGGCAAGAGATTCCGACTCTGTCTGCCTGTAAAGGAGCTTATAGAAGAGTATTCTGGCCACATGCCGGCGCAGCTGTTCCATCGTCAGTCTCCCTTCACGCACGGCATTGATGACATTCGAAATTTCTCTGTCGGTATCGGCCGGAGCGAGCACAATGTCGGCGCCGGCGGCCAAGGCTTTGTCGGCGCCATAACCTTCGGCACCCCCCATATTGAGAGCATCGGTCAGGACGAGCCCGTCGAAGCGGAGGTCGCCGCGGAGGAGATCGCCGATAACGGTCGGAGACACCGCCGCCGGGAGCATCCGCGAGTCGATGGCAGGCACTGCAAGATGCCCCGCCATAACCGCCGGCATACCTGCCTCAGTCCACGCCCGGAAGGGAACAAGATCCACCGTGTCGAGCCGCTGGAGACTGGCCATGACCATTCCCTTGCCATGATGTGAATCGGTGCCTACACAGCCATGTCCCGGGAAATGCTTTGCCACGGCCACCACATTGCCGTCGTGCAATCCGCGACCATAGGCAAGCCCCAGCTCAGAGACGCGCCGAGGGTCGCCGCCAAGACTCCTCATTCCTATGAACGTATTGCTGTCGCTGACATCCAGCACCGGACCCAGCACCATATCTATGCCTATCTGGCGGCATTCCCGCGCCACCTCACGGCCATACTCATACATCAGCTGGTCTTCCACCTTAGGCGACAGCCTTCCGTTGGCAGGAAATGCCGGAGCATCCTCAAGCCGCATATGAAGACCCCATTCGGCATCTATAGCCATGAAAGGGGGCACACGCGAGATCTGCGACAGAGTGTCGGCGATATGCGCGGCCGCCGACGTGTTTCCCTTCAGCAGTATTATACCCCCCACTCCTCTTTCGGCATATCCGGCAAGTTGCCTCATGGTCCATACATCGTCGACGGCATATACCGCCGGCATGAGTGTCTGCGCCGCCAATGCCGCCGTATCCATGGTCATGGCCATAGAGTCGGCCCACTGCCGCGTGGCCGCCGTTATATCCGATTTCTCAACCTCCGCCTTCCAGCTGGCCACCACTCGTCGCTCTCCATCACTAACGCATGAGGCCGTCGCGACTGCCAACAGCGTCACGACGACCTCAATCATTATTTTCCGGGCTTCTTTCATCGCCCTTGGTTTGTTATTGAAGCTGCTACTTCATTGTTTCAAAGTGCGGTAATCTCTAAGGAAACGGGGTGCCGTATCCGGACTCACAGGTATCCCCATCCGTGCCGTGTGCGCCATATATTGCAGCACACGGCAACCAAGTTCCTGACTGTCAACCCATAGTTTCTCATGATTGGCCATGGGGGTCATGTCATCGTTGCCCTCTGCTATGTAGTCAATGGTCAGCACGGTATACTCCCTGTCGGGGTCCATGGCATTGCCGTTGAAGGTCACGCCGGTCATCTTTCCGTCAGCATCAGTGAGCACCCTTATCTCATCGCTGACGCTCTCGCCTCCCTTGGGAGCTACAATACCGAACGTCTTGATAAGGTCGCTCCCCTTGATGCTTATGAGCATCATCCTGTTGCTGAAAGGGAACATGCTGAGAATCAGTCCCTCGCTGACCATACCCTCGGGCATTGGCTGGCGGATGCCTCCCACATTCATAAGAGCGAAGTCTACAGTAGGTATCTCACGGCCGACACTGCGCAGACTGTCGGCTATTTGCATGCCGACCCACATCCCCATGTCGGCGGTCCAGTTGGCCAAAGCCCCGGTGGCGACTCCGTTGCGACAGGCGGCAAGACTGTAGCCCACCTCCACATTGTTCACACTGTCAACCTTGGCGCGGTAAGGTGCCATAAAATCTATGATTTCCTTATTGTAAGCCGACGGGCTGAACCTGTCGGTGACCGGTATGTACTCATACACGAACTTACGGTCGGCCAGACGGTCGAGGTCGATGTTGATATACCCTACATTCCGGCCATACTTTCCAGTCTGCGTCACGAGCACCGGCTTGCCGTCGGCATTACTGATCCAGCAGGGAGTAGCGTCGGGATGTCCCGGGTCGACAAACGTATGCGAATGGCCGCCGATAATTATGTCGATGTTACGCGACTGCTGCGCCATGCGCACGTCATCCTCCTTGTCGGGGTCTGTCTTATAGCCTATGTGCGACACTGCCTCCACGAGGTCGCAATGCTCCCGATTCTTGAGATTATCGG
>CABUTY010000121.1 GCA_902494595.1 uncultured Porphyromonadaceae bacterium
GGAGGGAGCGATGCGGGCATCGTGACCGACGAAACTTGGCGGAAAGCACCAAAAAGATTCTTAAAAGCATGGCTTCATAAAGTATAATAAAAATTTACACATAAATTTAAACAGTTTCTTAGACATTATCTAACCATATACTTTTTACCTTCCACAATATATACGCCTGGACATAGAGGGATAAGTTCCCGCGTCTCCTTTACTGAGCGGAGAGCCGCGAGGCGTCCGGCGATGTCATACACCCTTACAGTGAAAGCTGAGGCAGAGGCGTTTACCCACAGACCTCCTTGTACTGCCGATACATTCAGATTACCGTAATCCTCGCCGGCTAACTCTACGCTGGTGGCCATATCCCCGGGAAGCTTGAATTTAGCAAGATATACCCCCCATTTTTCGGGAGCTGCCGATATAGAGCCTTCCATAGGCTGGAATGCACTGTTGCCTCGGGCTGTTATGAAGCATGTCCCACGTAGGGCATCATATGCCACACCAGTGGCTGTGGGAGCGCCTCCTTTGGTCACAAGACTCCAGGCATGGTCCAGATTGGCAGAAAGAGTCTCGGAATCATATTCGCGTAGTACCACTCCCACATTGCCGTTCATCACATATCCATATGCCCATACTTTTGATGGGGTGGAAGGATTGGCAAGAACACCCATATATCCTGTAAGACCCGTCTTGGCAATTGAGGGAGAGAACTCATCCTGACGGCTGTTGCGTGCCGCAAGCCACTGCCCGTCGGAAAGCCTGAGCTTCAGCAGGAAGCCTTCCCGGATGTTCCCCTGAGAGCTGGTGAGCTCATTGTCGCCGTCACTGATTTTCAGATTGAACTGCCCGCACAGCCATATGTTGCCGTCTGCAAGACTGATGTTGACATTCTGCAGACCCTGTTTCCCGTTCACAGTAGCTCCTTTAAGACATTTTGCCCACGCCACATTGAGATTATGGTCTGCCTTGACAAGCACCGGCGATATGGCTTCTGAAGGCATGAGAGAGAATGACCCCGCTTTCAGTTGGCTCCCTGAGCCCTTGACATAGCCGTATATAATTATGCCGTCGCCTGTATCAGCAACGCGCTGGGCATATGATGCCACTGCCTCACCCTCAAGCAGGAACGCTTTGCTCATCTTCCCGTTATTGTCTAATTTTATAGTCAGGAAGTCGCCGCATGCCGTCTGCGCGTCGCCGGTCCATTCCTTCACGTTTACAGGCGAGAATGAAGTCCGTGAGCCCCCGGCATTATCGAATGTTATGGGATTTCGGAAATTGAGCGGCATATAATAGCATCCGTTCTTATCCACGGCACCTTTTCCAATGCTTATGGCATCGGCGGTGAAATCGGCACTGTTGCCGGTTGCTTTGGGCGCCGGAGCCGTTGATACGTCCGGCATGCATGTCCATTCTATCTTGCCATCGAGCGACACTTTCATTACCAGCGGCCGGTAATAACGGCGGGTGCATGTCCAGTCGAGCTCATGTCTGTTGCCGAGAGCGTCCACGATTATCGGCTTACTGTCGGTAGCCCCGTCGCTATGACGCAGTTTGACGGCTACGATGCACCCCCCGTCGGAACATGTTGTTACCGAGCCATCGCTCCCCGAGATGTCGCCGCTTTCACTGTGAATATCCCATATGCGGCATCCGTCTTGTCCAGTCTTCAGCAGAAGTAGATTGTTGTTGTGGCTCGAACCCGTGTTGTAAGGATAACCGTCAAATATTTTCTCGCCGGCATAATATATTGCCGGGTTTTGCTCTGTGCTTCCCACAGCCGAGAGGGTATACAGCTCACCCGCAGTGTTTAATGAAATACTGATGTTCTGGTCTCCGGCAGATGTCTTGCCATCGATAAGATTGCCCCATTCGCACGCAGGCGTAACCTGTGATTCTGCCGCAGCTGTCAGAAGCAGTGCCGCAAGTGTGATTGTTGTTGTTCGTATCATATGCGTTTGATTTTGAATGCAAAATTAGTGGTGCCGGTCAGTGTGTCAAATACCTTGAAATGGTGAATTTTCGGTATGAAGTCGTTTAAACTAATTTTTATGGCAAGATTTATTAAGATTGGCTCCCGTTCGGGCGCCGAGCTGAAGGTTTTGGGATGGATTTCTTCTGTCGAAGAGGCAGCGACCTCTCGGTCGGTGCCGATGAGAGAGGAGAAATACGCCCAAAAGATTGATAAAGATTGCCATAAAGTTAACAACTTTTTATATTTATTATGGTACGTAAATTAGTTTAAACGACTTCTATGCGTAAGGATATCGAATCATGATATTAAGGTATTGATTGAGGGTGTGGTGCGGATGTAATTTTGCATTCGGAAATGAAACCATTGATACGGCATATAGAATCGAGGATATTGGCGGTAGCGGTCATGGCAGCTGTCATGACGGTACGCGTCATAGCGTGGGGGAGTGTTGCCGATACAACGGCCGTCACCAATGTTGAGAGCATTGTTGTGGCTCAGTCCCGGATGCTTGGCGAGATTGTGGTGACGGCTCGCGAGAATACCGGAATAGAGAGTGGTTCGCGCATAAACCGCGATGCCATGCGGCATCTGCAGCCCTCCAGCTTTACAGATCTTCTCGAGCTCCTTCCCGGGAATATGTCGAAAGATCCATCGATGGGAAGCACAAACTCCATACAGCTGCGCGAAACAGGTGCCGTTTCCGCAACCGGACAGAATACCTCGATGTCCGACGATTACGCTATTACTTCTTTAGGTACGTCATTTCTTGTAGATGGGACTCCTGTTAACACCGATGCCGATATGGGAGTAGTACCCGACTCTTCGCCAGGATCCCCCGAGCATGCCCGACGTTCCGTTAACCGTGGAGTGGATATGAGGACCATAGCCACCGACAATATCGAAAGCGTCGAGATTATAAGGGGTATACCCTCCGCTGAATATGGCAACCTCACATCGGGCCTGGTGAAGATAAACAGGATCAAACGTCCCACTCCTTTCACGGCACGTCTCAAGGTGGATGGCTACAGCAAACTATTCGCTATAGGGAAGGGCTTCGCGGTCGGCGACAACCGGGTCATCAACATCGACGCCGGGTATCTCGACTCCAAAATCGACCCTCGAAACAATCTTGAGAACTATAAGCGGTTCACCGGATCGGCACGGGGAGGCTTCTCCACCTCACGCGAGACGTTCACCTTACGGATGAATTGCGGCATCGACTACACCGGCTCTTTCGACAATGCAAAGGAGGACCCCGACATCAGCCTTCTGAAAGTAGATGAATACCGTTCGCGCTACAGCAGACTGGCTTTGACCGCCAACCTTGACATGAGGTTCGCGCATCTGTCGGTTGTCGAAGGTATTGGGCTCAACGGGTCGGTAAGCTATGTGGAGGATATAGTGACGCGTCGGCGACAGGTGGCTCCTCAAAGGGCCTCCGTAGCTCCTTCCACGTTGCAGCCTGGTGTCAACGACGGCTATTACCTATTGTCGGAGTATATTGCCGACTATCGCAGCGAAAGCAAACCCCTTGCCGCATCTCTCCGGTTTAAAGCCGACGGTTCCGCTCTCTCATGGTTCATAACCCATAAATATAAAGGGGGGCTTGAATGGACAGTCGCACGGAATTATGGCCGGGGACAGATTTATGACCTCTCTCGCCCCTTGTCGGCTGCCTGGTCCACACGTCCGCGCGACTTCCGCGACATCCCTTCGCTTCACACTCTCTCTTTCTTCCTTGAGGATTTCATGACCATAGAAGCCGGCAACTCCTCGATTGACTTTCAGGCAGGCCTGCGCACAATACAGCTCCCGGCTCTCGACAAACGATATCTCCTCGCCAGAAGAGTATACATCGACCCGAGAATCAATGCCATATGGAATCTGCCGCGTTTCAATATGTTGGCACATGAGGTTGCGATGTTGATAGGAGCCGGCTACGGACTTACCACCAGAATGCCCACCGCCGATTACCTTTACCCACAGCTTCGTTACCATGATATCATTCAGCTCAATTACTATGATCCTGTAAACCCGGTTGAATGCAGCCGTGTCAACCTTCTCACATACGTGGAGGATGCTGTGAATTACGAACTCCGTGCCGCCCGCAACCGTAAATGGGAAATCCGGTTCGGCGGCAAATGGCGTGGAAATTCTTTCACCGTCACATATTTTGACGAGAGGATGAGCTCAGGCTTTAGGTACTCCTCAGAATATGCACCCTTCAGCTATCGAAACTACGACGCTTCGGGCATCATAGCCGGTTCGCTCTCGGCTCCTCCGGCTCTCGAAGACCTCCCTTACAACGACCTTACTGTGCTGCGTGGCAGAAGCCGTGTCACCAACGGAACCCGTATCGACAAACAGGGTGTCGAGTTCCAGGTCACCACGGCTCGTTGGAAGCCGGTAGCTACCGCACTCTCTATTTCCGGCGCATGGTTCCGCTCGCGGTATTCCAACTCTCAATGGCTCTATCGTCCTGTGTCGGATGTGGTCGGCAACACTGCTGTCAGCGACCGTTTTGTTGGCATTTACAATTGCGACGAAGGACGTCTGAACCAACAGTTCAATACTAATTTCATGTTCGATACACAGATAAACAAATGGGGACTCGTGTTCACCGCCTCGCTGCAATGCATGTGGTTTGTCAAAACAACATTGCTTCCCGACAGCGGCCACCCCGAAGCCTATGTGTCTGCCGATGACGGCATGATCCATCAGTTCACCGACGATGATGTCAACGACCCCTTGCTGCGGTATCTCGTCAAGCACTATAATCCGCAGCTTTACGATACACAGACAATTCCTCCGGCACTGTATCTCAATTTCAAGGCCACCAAGAAAATTGGCCGTTGGCTCAGAGTCTCCGCATTCGTCAACAGAATCATAGACTGGCTTCCCGACTACAAAAGCAACGGCCTGACAATCCGCCGTAGTTCTTCAGCCTACTTCGGCATGGAAATAAACCTCTCCATCTAACCCATATTAATCACATCCCCACATAAGTCACATAAATCACATCCCTCTTTCCTCAAAAAAACTATGATAAAAGCATTACAAACCCGTAAATCAGCCGTATGCGCGGCATGTATCGCAATCCTGGCATTCTCCTCCTGCTCCGACAACAATGATGTAAAGGAGATAGCCAAGACCCCTGTGACAGTCAACGTCACTCTTCCCTCCGAAGCTCAACAGGGAACTGTCGCCAACGAGCAGTTCCTCTTCACCAATATCACCACCGGAGAACAGTCCTCCTATACTGAGGCGTCGGAAATATCACTCATTCCTGGATATTACGACCTTGCCTACAATGCC
>CABUTY010000122.1 GCA_902494595.1 uncultured Porphyromonadaceae bacterium
GCAGGCCCAGTACGAGCAGGGCCAGAGCCGTATCGGTGGCAATCTCTGGGACATGACACACCAGTACATAGCCAACTCGCCGGTATTCTTCGCCGACAGGGTCAAGACACCGCTGCTCATCATGCACAATGACGCCGACGGCGCCGTGCCATGGTATCAGGGTATCGAGATGTTCATGGCTCTCCGCCGGCTCCAGAAACCGGTATGGATGCTCCAGTACAATGGCGAGGCACATAACATCAAGGCCCGCAAGAATCGCAAGGACATCACACGTCGCCTCCAGCAGTTCTTCGACCATTACCTGAAAGGAGACCCGATGCCCAAGTGGATGAAGGAGGGAGTCCCCATGATCCGCAAGGGTCAGGATTTCGGCTTCGAACTCATGGAATCTCAGGAATAATGATAAATTTTGTAAACGCAAAAATCAATATAGGCCTCCGGATTGTGGGACGTCGCAGCGACGGGTACCACAATCTGGAGACCCTTTTTTATCCGGTGGGCATGAAGGCAGGGCTGCCGGAGAATCCTACACCCTTCTGCGATATTTTGGAGGTGATGCCTCGTGCGGAGAAAGGCTTCACGCTTCATCTGGGCGGCAGGAGAGTGAACTGTGCTCCGGAAAAGAACCTTGTGCACCGAGCCGCGGAATTATATTTCAGGGAGCTTGGCAGCGGCGACTTCGGCGCCGACATTTACCTTGAGAAGCATCTGCCCGACGGAGCTGGGTGCGGTGGCGGTAGCGCTGATGCCTCCTTCACACTGAGGATGTTGTCGTCGCTCTACAGAGAGGCGTCGGCCGGGGAGCTGGCGGCGCTGGCATTGCGACTGGGAGCCGACTGCCCATTCTTCATCTATAACCGGCCCATGTATGCCGCCGGGGTAGGGGAATTGCTTGAGGATGTGCCTGGTCTTGACCTTGCAGATTATTGGCTTGTGCTTGTCAAGCCTAAGGTTAGTGTCTCCACCAGGGAGGCATTCGCCGGGGTGAAGGCGGCACCGGCCGATTTCGACCTGCGGCGGCTACCCGAATATCCGGTAGAGGAATGGCGCCGGCTGGCCGTGAATGATTTCGAGAAAAGTATCTTCCCGCAATACCCGTTGCTGGCGGCTGTCAAGGAGAGGCTTTACGGAGCCGGGGCGCTGTATGCGTCGATGACGGGTAGTGGGTCGTCGCTCTACGGCATTTTCGCCGACAAGGCCATGGCTGCCGATGCCGACCGTGAATTTGCCGCTTCTCCAACTATCGAGGCTTCATATTTGTTGTCACTATGAGAAACCTGTCGGAGTGCCCGATAAAATATGGCAGTCGCGGGAGAATACCGGAGTGAATTAACACTTGTTGGCATAATATTTGCAATACTATGAAGAAAAACAAACGCCGTTTTCATGGCTCGCATGGAGCAAATGAGAGCCGGAATGGAAACAATGATATGGAAGAGAAGATAAATAATAATGAAACCGGCAAGATTGAGGAGCCGGAAGATGCAGTAATAACCGACGAAATAGACTCTACACCGGCAGCCGACACGGAGGCAGAGGGAGTGGTGGCCGAAGAGGCCGCCGAAGAACTCACCGAGACCGAGAAGCTCACCGCAGAAGTGGAGACGCTTAAGAAGCAGCTGGAAAAGGAGAAGAAGGACTACATGTTCCTGATGGCCGATTTCGACAATTATAAGAAGAATGCGTTGAAGCAGCGCACGGAGCTTATAAAGAATGCGGCAGAGAATGTTTTCAAGGGACTGTTGCCGATAGTCGACGACATGGAGCGTGCGATTGCCCACGGCGAGAAGACGGAGGATGCTGCAGCCTTGCGCGAAGGTATGGAGCTCATATACAAGAAGCTCAAGAAGTATATGGAGCAGAATGGCGTTAAGGAGATGGAATGTGTCGGCGAGCCTTTCGATTCCGACCTTCAGGAGGCGGTGGCTATGGTACCGGTAGCCGACGAGTCGCAGAAGGGGAAGGTGCTCGACGCCGTGGAGAAAGGTTATATGATAAACGACAAGGTACTGCGCCACGCCAAGGTGGCCGTAGGCCAGTGAACCAATGAGCCGTAAGGCTCTAATGCCCCTGAATTATGGCAGAACAGAAAAGAGATTATTATGAAGTGCTTGGCGTAGGGCGCGACGCAACAGCCGATGAGCTGAAAAAGGCCTACCGCAAGCTGGCAATCAAATACCATCCGGACAAGAACCCGGGCGATAAGACTGCGGAGGAAAAATTCAAGGAGGCAGCCGAGGCCTATGATGTGTTGAGCGACGCGGAGAAACGCGCACGCTATGACAAATATGGTCATTCCATGGGTCCGCAGGGCTTTGGCGGCGGTTATGGCGGTCAGGGCGGCTATGGCGGTTTCAGCGGTTTCGGCGGAAATATGTCGATGGAGGATATCTTCGCGCATTTCGGTGATATCTTCGGCGGCCATTTCGGCGGTTACGAGGATGGCGGCTTCGGTGGCGCCACGGGTGCCAGACCTCGCAAGCACGTCAACAAAGGAACAGACCTGCGTATCACCGTAAAGGTGACGCTCAAGGATATCAAGGATGGCGTCGACAAGAAGATAAAGCTACCGATGCTTGTGGCGTGCGAGCATTGCAAAGGGACGGGCGCCAAGGATGGCACCGCTTTCCATACCTGTTCGCGATGCAACGGCACGGGTTATGTCACCAGCGTGCAGCAGACATTCATAGGCGCCGTGCAGAGTCAGTCGGTATGCCCCGAATGCAACGGCGAAGGGAAGGTGATCACCGAACCTTGTAGCTACTGTAACGGCACGGGCGTAGAGAAGAAGGAGCAGATAGTGAGCTTCCACATACCTGCGGGCGTGGAAGACGGCATAGTGCTCACCCTGCGCGGCAAAGGAAACGCACCGCGAGGCGGCGGCGTCAACGGCGACCTCCTCATCAAAATCCAGGAAGAGAAGGATCCCGAGCTTATCCGCGACGACAGCGACCTTATCTACAATCTGATGCTCGACTTCCCGACGGCGGCTCTCGGCGGCACGGCCGAAGTGCCTACCATCGACGGAAAGGCAAGGATAAAGATAACCCCGGGCACACAGCCGGGGAAGGTGCTGCGTCTGCGCGGCAAGGGCCTGCCGAAGCTCAACTCCAGCCATGTGGGCGACCTTCTCGTCAATGTGATGGTGTACGTGCCCGAGAACCTTACAGATGCCGAGAAGGCGGCTGTGGAGAGCCTCAAGGAAAGCCCCAATATCGTGCCTACAAAAGCCACTTCCGACAGGATTTTCTCAAAACTGAGACATATCTTCACCCGCGAAAGCGACGGAAAGTAGCATCGTGTAAGCTCATAAACAATACTGAAGGCCGTGACGTTATAACAGCGTGACGGCCTTTACTGTGGAGAGCCGTCGGCAAGATCCGAAAATAAAAATCTTAATTAGTACTACTATGAATACAGCACCGTTACAAGGAATCAAGGTTATAGACTTCACCAACGTACAGTCAGGCCCGTCGTGCACCCAGCTGCTGGCATGGCTTGGCGCCGATGTCATCAAGATAGAGCGTCCAGGGAGCGGCGACGCCACCCGCAAAGAGCTCCAGTTCGACCCCGACTGCCCGAGCTATTACTTCCTGCAGCTCAACTCCGACAAGCGTTCTCTCGCTCTTGATGCCGCCACTCCCGACGGCAAGGAAATCATGACCCGTCTGCTGAAGACCGCCGACATCTTCATCGAGAACCTGCATCCGGGAGCCATGGAGAAGCTGGGTTTCGGCTGGGACGTCGTGCACAAGCTCAACCCGAGGTGCATCTACGGCACCATCAAGGGCTTCCCGGTATCGTCGAAGTATGCCCATCTTAAGGCCTATGAGCCTGTGGCACAGGTTACTGCCGCCGCCGCCAGCACCACAGGCTGGTATGAAGGCGATTACAACATACCGACACAATCGGGTGCCGCCCTCGGCGACTCCAACACCGGCATGCACATGACCATCGGTCTGCTCGCCGCACTCGCCCAACGCGAACACACCGGCGAAGGTTGCTACGTATACCAGTCGATGCACAACGCCTGTCTGAACCTCTGCCGTATCAAGACCCGCGACCAGCTGACGCTCGACAAGATCGGCTATCTTACGCAGTACATGCAGTACCCCGAGCAGAAGTTCCCCGACTACGTGCCCCGTTCCGGCAACACCGAGGGTAGCGGTGTGCTCGGCTGGACCTACAAGTGCAAAGGTTGGGATACCGACGCCAACGCATATGTCTACATCATCTTCCAGCGTGGCAAGAAGGACTTCGAGAAGGCCGTGGCGGCATTCGGCTTCGAGGACTGGCTCACCAATCCCGACTTCAACACCGCCGACGCCCGCGACAAACACAAACAGCAACTCATAGACCGCGTGCAGAAATGGATTCTTGACAATGACCTCGACAAGTTCCAGGTCACCGAGAAGCTTGCCGCTGCCGCAGTGCCTGTGGCTCCCGTGCTCAACACCAAGGAAATCATGGACGACGAGACCCTCTACGACGGCAATACTCTGGTGAAGATCAACCAGCCGGGCAAGGTGGGAGAGTTCGTGACCGTAGGCGTTCCCTTCACCATGTCGAACTATCAGCCGACCTACGGGCCCTGCCCCGAACTGGGCGGCAACACCGCCGAGGTGCTTAAGGAATATGGCTTCTCGGAGGCTGAAATCGACGCCTTCGCCAAGAACGGAACCACTGCAGTTATAAACGATTAGTGATAAACGATTAAGTATGTCTCACCAATTAGTTAATGTATTGATTGATGGGACATGTGGATGAGATTTTATTCCGCATTGATGGCGTAATGGGGTTCCATTATAACTGAAATGCGGGATGAAAGATCGC
Organism: uncultured Porphyromonadaceae bacterium; assembly: GCA_902494595.1. Taxonomy (GTDB): domain Bacteria; phylum Bacteroidota; class Bacteroidia; order Bacteroidales; family Muribaculaceae; genus Lepagella. The sequence goes on from CABUTY010000122.1 coordinate 4,834, forward strand.
CACAGGGCGCATTAAGCAAAGTCTTAACTAATTGGTGAGACATACTTAGAAATCAACGATTAATTATGGAAGCTGATATGAAAGCTGGTAAGGAAGGCTGTGGATGTGTGTGCGATAAGCCGGCTCCGAAATTTCCGGAGCAGGTGACGGGCATGTACATACTGGCCCGGTCGCTGAAGATGATGGGCGTGGAGAACGTGTACGGCCTTGTAGGGATACCCATCACGGAAGCAGCCTATATCATACAGGGAGAGGGGATACGTTTCGTAGGTTTCCGTCATGAACAGCAGGCGGGTATGGCGGCGGCCGCCGACGGTTATGTTTCGGGGAAGCCTGGCGTCTTCATGACAGTGTCGTCGCTGGGCTTCATGAACGGACTGACGGCCACGGCCAACGCCACGGTAAA
>CABUTY010000123.1 GCA_902494595.1 uncultured Porphyromonadaceae bacterium
CCGTGCCTATGCGTCGTTTGCTTGCCGCAACGATGCCACAGCCCTTTACTTCTCGCGTCCCAATGCCAAAGGGTTCAACAATATAAAGGTAGGGAAAGGCTCCACCCACTTCATGGAGGCTTCCGTGGCGGAGGTCAACAAGTTTCGCAACGTCATGGTCGGCAAGGCTGACTATTGCACAGCCACCGGCAACGCCATATCGGTAACACGCCAGAACGGCGGCGCCGTAATAGTGATGAAGGGAAGCGGAAGCATCTCCATCGCCAATGGCGGCGGCTACTGCCCTGCCGGTGAATACACCGACCGCGTTTCCGGCGGCAAGTTCACCGTGACGGCCTCCACAATCTCCGGTAATGTAGGTGCGAGCGGTATCGCCGTCATCTACAATGGCGACCAGCCCACTCCTCCCACGCCGCCGACTCCCCCGACACCCGGCATAGTAACCATCAAGGGCGACTATAACATAGCCTACAACGGCCCCAAAAACAATATCCATTACTGGGGAGGCTCTTCTCAGACCTCATGGCCTGGTATCCAGATGGTATCGGTGACAGGTTCCGACGGCAACACCTACAAGTGCGCCAAGGTATCCGAGGGCACCACAGGCGTAATATTCAATCAAGATGGCGCCCAGACCGATGACCTTACATACACCGGCAAATATGTGATGGATGACAATGGCGCCACAACCACCGAGGTCACCTTCGAATCGGAAGGCCCCGGTCCCACGCCCCCGACTCCCGGCGACTTCACAATCTACTACGACAACTCCGCCACTAACTGGTCGACGCCTCATATCTATTATTGGGAAGTCGCCGGGATGACATGGCCCGGCGTTGCCCTCTCGAAAGTCAAGGACAACATATGGTCATACACCTTCCCCTCGGATTCTTCGGGACTCAAAGGTATGATCTTCTGCGACGGCAAAAAGGATGGCGGCGACCAGACCGGCGACTATACCACACCGCCTGTCAAGAACCATCTTTACAAAGGACACGGCAGCAAGGGTAAGGTAGAGGATCTTGGCGAGTATCAGGATATACCCACGCCCGCAAAACCTGTGGTGACAATCGCCCCCAACGGCGGAACATTCAGCTCCACACAGCAGGTTACCCTGACAGTGAATCCCTCCACGGCCGCCATCTACTATACCCTCGACGGCAATACCCCGAGCGCATCCAGCACCAAGTACAACGGTGCCTTGACCCTGAGCAACACCGCCACGGTCAAGGCTATAGGCATAGCTGCCGACGGCACTGCCGGCGAGGTGGTTTCCGCCACATTCACGAAGAGCGATGACCCCACGCCTCCCACGCCTCCTACTCCTGGCACTAACCTTATCACCGACTATTATAAGGTGAACCCCAACAATCAGGTAGGTACCTTCAGGACTGTCAATATATCGGGACATCCTGCGGTTAACGCCATGACCAACTGGTCGCCGAGCGACCTGATTGCCCAGGGCGTGGCTCGCGACGTGGCCCAGGCTTTCAAAGGTCTCCACGAGCGTCCTATCGTTGACTCTTACGCACTCTATGCCGCATACGACAACGACAACCTCTACCTCGGCGTTCAGTTCGTTTACACAGTATGGGATCTCGGCGGGGATGGCAAGCAGCCCGGCGAGTCAAAGCCCTATAAAATGGATGGCCATATGTGCTTCGGTTTCGACCTCGACCCCAACAAGTCGTTCGACGGTTATATCAACGGCACCGGTCCTATCTGGAACGATAAACAGAAAGGAGCCAAGTTCAACAATGGCGTTGATGCCGTGCTGATGTGCTCCACGAAGCCCGGTACAGGCACACCCGGTTTCTTCATCCCCACGCCTGACGGTCATGCAAGCTATGACGCACCATACTGCAAAGGTCTGCCCAAGAATTTCTATGGTTACACCGATGGTCTTCTTTCCTCTATCGACCATATCTGGGGTCTTCCCTTCGGTTCAGAACCCGAGGCACTTACCGGCAACACCGGCTTCGTTGACCTCATCGGCGAGATTGACAAGAGCGCCCATACCTTCTATGAGTTCAAGATTCCGCTGAGCGTACTCGGTGTTACCGCCGACTATATCCGACTCAATGGTATCGGCGTGATGTATCTCGACAAGTATGGAACGAGCCCCGTGGGCGGTACTCCTTACGACCCCTCTTACTTCGATAATGTCAAGGATGAGTATTCCTATGGCGACAATACATCCAAGGAGAAAGAGGATGAGGACATCATCACCTACAAACCTGCGAGAATCGGCAAAATGCTCACTACGGGCATCGACTGCATCACCGACACTGCCGACGATGCTCCCGAGGTATACTTCAACCTCCAGGGTATCCGCGTAGATGAGCCGACTCCCGGCGTTTACATCGTCAAGAAAGGGAACAAGTCTTACAAGAAGGTGGTACGCTGATACCACTCACCTCACTGATACAAAGCCGGCCCGTGAAATCGCGGGCCGGCTTCATTTAGATTGCGCTCTTAATCTGTGTGGATTTATGAATTTGCGGTTGATGCCGCTTTCCTCGTTTCGGGTGCCGGGTCAGGGAGGAAACCGGGGATGAGGCGAGGAAGATTGCAGCCGGCGTAATTGCCCGCCACCGTCACCAGGTATATGGGCAGTATGTCGATGATACCCATCCCGTTTACTATTCCTGCCGTCCAGTAGGCAATGTCGGCCACGCAGTGGGGAAACCCGCAGAGTATGAAGGCCGGCACCCCGAAAAGAAGCGGCCACCAGTTGCCTTGCCGCCCGAACTGTACCGCCGTGGTCATGATAAAACCGCAGAATCCCGAGAGGAGGAAAAGTTTCCATACAGGAGTTATCATGCGTTTGGCAGTTATCTCGCCGGCGGCCTCCGCCATCTCGGGAGTGAGGGTGACAAGCGTCACCATGGCCACCCCGGCGATGTTCAGAAGAAGCACAGGTATCAGCCTGAGTATCATTCTTCCGCTCCAGAAGCCGCTCTTGCCGGTGAAGAGGTCGATCTTCCAGCATACCACTCCCAACAGTCCGAAGGCGAACATCACCGCCCCCACCACGCCTCCGGTCTTCAGATACAGCGTGCCGGCTATACCTATCAGTATGCCGGCTATCAATGGCGAGAATATCTTACTTTTCATGTGTGGCGAGGTCATTGACGGGTTCAGGTATCCTGCCGAACATCCTGAACTTCTGCTGATAATAAGGATTGTTGAATTTGCTTACCACTACCCCCTTTGAGCTTGATGCATGAATGAAGCTGTCATTGTCCATGACAATGCCCACATGCGATACTTTCAAGGGATCCTTGCCTGTAGCAAAAAACACGAGGTCGCCCATGGCCACCTCTTCGGCCGAAAGGGAGTCGCAGAATTCGGCCTGTTTCGCAGAGTTGCGCGGCAACTTGCGGCCAGTGACATCCAGATATACCTGCATCACCATACCCGAACAGTCCACTCCCTTTCCCTTTTCCACTCCGGCATACTTGTAGGGCGTCCCCACCCAGGTGAGAGCCTCGTCTATGATCTTGCGCTGGTTCCCGGTGCCGTGGCCGACATGGATCGTATTGTCGACGGTGACCTTCTCCGTTGGCGTGGCCTTTCTGCCCGTATGGCATGACGCCATCACGATACCAAGTACCGCTATCACCACGATTTGTAGACGTTTTGTCATCGTTGTCTAATGAATTGATTTTTCTTCAATTTACAAAATTATAACTTTTATTGTCAATATCCAACACTCCCGCCCTTCCCGCTCCGACTTTTTATTCCCGAAAATGTTTATCATTATAGTATGGAAACAAAGTAAATGTGCATTTAATCTTTGTAGGGACGCGCCATGGCGCGTCCCAAAGCACAGCATCCTCATAATGTATAAATACTTTCTGTTTAACCTATAAAAAGAGATAGAAATTATGGGAAAAGAATACCGCAAAATTGAATATCAGCTTACATATGAGCTCACCCACTGCCCCGATGCGTTGAAGCGTTTCTTCAACTATGTTTCCAACATACGGCCAATCATATGGATATGTATGTATCTTACGGCGATGCCGTTGTTCGCGCTGTTCTATTATCTGATACCGCTCGACAGCTGGCGGATACCTGAGGGTGGGGGCACGAGCTACTGGTCGTGGCTCTATTACAGTATCGTTACCATCACCACACTGGGATTCGGCGACTATACCCCGGCGCATGGCTGGGCCCAGGTGGTCACAGCCGTGGAAGTGGTGTCCGGTCTCTCCATATTCGGTTTCTTCCTTAACGCCGTGGGAGCCATGCGCTCGGCAATCGACGTCACTTCAGCCATGGACAGAGAGCGCCAGAAGCATAAAGACCTCGAACGCGACAAGCTGCTCAAAAACATACCCATGCTGCTTCACCGCCTCAACCGTTTTCTCGCCTACTGCTATGCCGTGACCACACCCCACGACAAACGCTCGGCTGGCGATGTATCGTACAATCCCGACTTTTCATTCCGCGACATGCGCGACATGTATCTTCCCGGAGGACTCCCTTTCGACACTTCCGGCAACGATGCTGTGGATATGCTCCTCAGATCGGCACGCGAGACAACCATACTCCTCGACACTATACAGAACCGTATAGACCTCAGCATATGGCCCGCTCTGCTGGAAGACTCCTTCTCGTTCGTGGCTAACACGCAGCTTCTCAATCCACAGGATTCCATACTGTTGCATCCCGACAGAATCATAGGATGCAAGGATACCGTGGCGTGCGCACAGGCCAAACAGGAAATAGCGCAAAAGATAGAGGTATGGACCGGACCAGCCCAGGCTACCGACGGCAATCCGCTGAACCCCGTGGTGGAACTCTATCTATACATAAAATCGAATGCCGACATAGCACTACGCATCGAAACCGAAGTGACGCGCATAGCTTCTGATAACGGCGGAGAACAATGACAGTATTAAAACTTAGTTAAATTTAACAATTAATGTTAAGTGAAGTAATATATTCCACTTTTTTCCTTTTACTTTGCAGATACAGAGGATGATATATCCGGCAATAACCCAAGAGCCGGAGGCTATATCTAAGAAACTGTTTAAATTTATGAGCCAATGATTTTGCGAAGATTTTTGTGGGATTTCCGCAAGTTGAGGAGGGAGCGATGCGGGCATCGTGACCGACGAAACTTAGCGGAAAGCACCAAAAAGATTCTTAAAAGCATGGCTTCATAAAGTATAATAAAAATTTACAGATATATTTAAACAGTTGCTAAGAGAGAGAAAGATTCA
>CABUTY010000124.1 GCA_902494595.1 uncultured Porphyromonadaceae bacterium
ATACGTGACGAGGCGATGTTGCGCCTTTCCATCAAAACTGCCGACGCGCCATGGAGCGACTATACGGCTCTTATGCGGCTGTTCGGGGCCATGCCTCCCGGTTGCAATCTGTTTCTTTCCAACGGCACTCCGGTACGCTACGCCGGTCTTGCTGTCGGTCTGCCGACGCATGCCTGCCACTGCAACCGTGGTGTGTCAGGCATCGAGGGAGGCAACGCCACGGCTGCCGGAGCTGCCATGAAATATTCCGGCACCACACTCCTTGTCACCGGCGACATGTCGTTCGGCTACTGTCCTCAGATTCTCGGCCTCGACGGACTGCCCGACAGTTTCCGAATAGTGGTGGTCAACAACGGGGGCGGCAGCATATTCCGGTTCATCGCCACCACCCGCGACCTCCCGCAGCGTGAACACTACTTCTGCGCCCCGACATATCTTCCGCTCGACGGATTATGCAAGGCCTACGGTTGGGAGTATCGCCGGGCTTCCGACATGCAGAGCCTCGACACGGCACTGGCCGGTTTTTTCTCCGGCAAAAAAAAATTGCTTGAAATCGCCACCGACCCTGAAACCTCCGCACAGCTTCTCCGCTCCATACTCCAGACCCCATAGAGCGCGCTCTATGCAGCAGTCTCGATAATTTTCGTTATTTTTGCAATTGAAATGAAAGCCAAGGATATCAACATAAGGAATAAGAAGGCGCGGTTCGATTATGAAATCACCGACACATATACGGCGGGAATCGTGCTCACGGGTACCGAGATAAAGTCGATACGCGAAGGCAAGGCATCGCTTGTCGACACCTACTGCCTGATAGAAAAAGGAGAGGTATGGGTCAAGGGTATGAACATATCGGAATATTTCTACGGTTCGTACAACAACCATGTGGCCAGACGCGACCGCAAGCTGCTGCTCAACCGTAAGGAAATAGCCAAGCTTCAGAAACAGTCGGACGACCCGGGCTATACCATCGTACCGCTGAAAGTATTCATCAACGACCGTGGCCTTGCCAAGATGCAGATAGGCGTGGGCCGTGGAAAAAAGCAGTATGATAAAAGGCAGAGCATACGCGAGCGCGACGACAAACGTCAGCTCGACCGTCTGTTCAAGAAATAAGAGCGCGTTCCTTAAAATTTCGGGGCCGTAGGGGCGGCTCTTTTCGAGCAGTTTTTTCGAGTCGAGGAGGGAGCGATGCAAGCATCGTGACCGACGAGATCTCGGAAAAGATGCCGAAAAGAGACGGGGCGCAGGTAATTTTAATGTCGTCGGTGTTACTCCTATGATTGAAAAATACCTCGTCCGATACCCTTTCGGTCTCAGCATCAGAGAATAAGGATTTATTGATATTCTTTAATATAAGGATACGCGATTTGTGAAAATATTATAATTAACAGATATGTTATACAAGCTCATTTTAACAATCTCGGGGGCCTTGACGCGGAGGAAGTTACCTTCGCCCTCGCAGACTTGGCCGCTTTTAGCCGCTTGCTGTCAGTCACATACCTCGGTATGCTCCTTCAGCAACCGACTAAAATCGCCTCAAGTCTGCGACCCCTACGACCCCGAAATTTTAAGGAACGCGCTCTAAGGGCGCTATACTGTCATGAGAGATATAGAGCTGCTTGCTCCGGCCGCCGACAAACATGTGGCGATGGCGGCAATCATGCATGGCGCCGATGCCGTATACATAGGGGCTACGAGCCATGGCGCCCGCCATAAGGCCGCCAATTCCCTTGACGACCTCAGGGAGACCGTAGGCTTCGCCCATCAGTTTCGCGCCAAGGTCTATGTCACTGTCAATACTCTGGTATTCGAACACGAACTGCCACAGGTAGAGCGGCTTGTATGGGATCTTTACCGCATAGGTGTGGATGCCATAATTGTGCAGGATATGTCGCTTCTTCGTCTCAACCTGCCTCCCATCCCGCTGCATGCCAGCACTCAGTGCGACAACCGCACGCCGGATAAAGCCCGTTTCCTGCAGGATGTGGGATTCTCACAGATTGTGCTTGCAAGAGAGCTTACCGTCGATGAGATTGGCGAGATATGCCGCACGGTGACCATCCCTGTGGAATGTTTCGTGCATGGGGCCTTGTGCGTAAGCTATTCCGGACGCTGTGCCGCCAGCCAGAAAGCACTCGGCCGCAGCGCCAACCGTGGCAAATGCGCCCAGATGTGCCGCATGCCATACACATTGCGCGACGCCGACGGCAACATTGTAGCCAAAGACAGGTATCTTCTCTCGCTGCGCGACTTCAACGCCGCCGACAATATGGAGGATCTTCTCGATGCCGGCGTGGCCTCCTTCAAAATCGAGGGACGCCTCAAGGATGCAGCCTATGTCAAGAATGTGACTGCTTTCTACCGCCGTCGCCTCGATGGTATATTCGCCGCCAATCCCGGCAAATACCGCCGGTCGTCGTGCGGAGAATCCTCTTTCAGCTTCATCCCCTCGCCCGAGAAAAGCTTCAACCGGGGTTTCACATCCTATTTCCTCGGCCGCCGTCGTCCCGGTTCGATGGCATCGCTGCTCACTCCCAAGTCGATGGGCGAGACCATTGAAAATGTCAATGACCTGCATAATGGCGACGGCATAAGCTTTTTCAATGCCGACGGCGAATATCAGGGCGTCAATGTTAACGGCATAAAGGATGGCCGCATCATAGGCTCACGCCCTTTCAGACTGCCGCCCGGCGCCGTAATACACCGCACCTCCGACGTCGTCTGGCAGAAACTGATGGCCGGCGATACGGCAAGACGTACTGTCCGGGTCGACATGGCCTTGGATGAAAATGGTCTTACACTTACCGATGAAAGGGGGCTTGAAGTGAGGGTGGCGATGGATGTCACCAAGGATGTGGCTCGCCAGCCGATGTCGCCTGAAAAGGTGCTGGGCAAACTGGGTGACACCATTTACAGGTTAGGCGATTTTAAAAACAATCTCGAACCCACCACTTTCATACCGGCCTCAGAGCTTGCCGCCCTGAGGCGCAGGGGCGTCGCTCTCCTCGACGCTGCCAACAAGGCTTCCTATCCTTTTGAATATCGCCGGCAGGAAGACCCAGCGGCGACATATCCTGAAGCCACGCTGACGGCCCGCGACAATGTGGCCAATTCATTGGCCCGGGCCTTCTACCGCAGTCACGGCGTAAAGGATATGGAGCCGGCGGTAGAACTCCAGTCCGACTATCGCGGAGCTGTGATGACCACGCGCTACTGCATACTCCGCGAACTGAAGATGTGCAGAAAAGAGCACCCCGGTAAAACACCGTCACAGCCCCTCACCATCACCACCGGCCCCCACTCTTTCCGCCTCGCCTTCGACTGCGCACGCTGCGAAATGTCGCTGTTTCCAAAGCAATAATGGCTGAAGCTGTTTAAACTAATTTTTATGGCAAGATTTATTAAGATTGGCTCCCGTTCGTTTGCCGAGCTGAAGGTTTTGGGATGGATTTCTTCTGTCGAATCCCGCAGGGCTCGGGGAGCGAAGGCGATTCAACAGGCAGCGACCTCTCGGTCGGTGCCGATGATAGAGGAGAATACGCCCAAAAGATTGATAAAGGTTGCCATATAGTTAACAACTTTTTATATTGTTTATGGTACGTAAATTAGTTTAAACAACTTCACTGTATAAAAACAATAAACAACATGTACTATCAATCAACAACTTCAACACCGGCAGCTGACAATAGCAGTGTCCGTGCCGTATCGTCACTGAGTAAATATCTGAGAATTCTGGCAGTGCTCGTTGCCTTCACGGCGACATTCTCCCAGCAGGCAATCGCTCGGCTATATCCCGTGAACATCCAGGGGACATGGCAGATGATCGTACTCGATGACCAAGGCAACATCACTTGTCAGTACTGCCTCAAACTGGGAGCCGAACGTTTCGCCGCCCAAGGCGGAAAGGTTAATCTCGATGGAACCACAGCCGACTCTTTCATGCTCGGAACTTGGCGTCTCGATGACAAAATGCTTTATCTTTCCTTCCCCAAAGATGGTCAGAATTTCGAATACAAGGTTAAGAAGGCCGACAAAACCCAGCTCAAACTCGAACAGTATGGCCGCGTGATGATATGGAACCGTGTCCCCGACGACACCATAGATTCTTATATGCCCTGATTATTCCCATAATGCTTACGAGACTGTGCCAAAAGTGCACCCCAAAAGTTTTTGTCTAACTTTTGGGGTGCAGTTCACTTTTTGAGACAGCCTCTTAATTTATAACTTCCGGCAACGCAAGCTATTATAATATTGAAGTGTCAAAAGCCAGTTTGACAGATTTCACCTTAACATAGCTGTCATAGTCGTTGTTGGAATAGGGAACAGCCTCGAGTTCTGCCTTTGTACCTGCCGGCAGCATAAGCTTGCCGTCAACAACCTTGAAACCTTTGAAGTATCCTATTCTTGAGCTTGTCACTTCAGAACCCTGTTCATCGCAGCCTATAAGCATCAGAGGGAGATACAGGTAATTCACAACGTGAGATCCACCTCCACCCGAGCAGGCCGTCAAGGCAAGAATGCCTATCAAGGCCATCATTATAAGTAAGTCATGAAAACTATTACGCATTATTATGGATTTGAAGCTTTGCATTATCGGCGGTATTATTTCGCCGCTTTTCCCTCTCATCTTCAGTCGTGTAGCTCGCTACACTCCTTCATCTTCGAGGAAAAATCGACTGAAATAATGCTCTCCGATAATACAAAATAATTTCCACGACTTACTTACCCTTGATAGTTTTCATTGAATTTAATCGTTTAGGTTAATTGTATTGTGCAAAATTAAAGATAATCCCACAACCTGTCAATTACGGATTCTCGTAATTTTTAAATTCCCGGTTTACCTCAGAATCAGCCAACCTTATTTCTGATCTATGCTTTCGCGAGGAAACGGCCGGCGTATAGGCAGAGGAAGCCTGCAAAGAGGCTTAGCGATGCATATGCCGCCACCATCGTCAGATTGCGTGCGCCGAAAAGCAACGTATTCTCATGCATGAATGTCGAAAAGGTGGTGAACCCTCCGCAGAATCCTACCGTGAGAAACAACCTCATGCCGTCGCTCATCGCAACATGCCTGTCAAGCAACCCATATAAGAGTCCGATGATAAAACACCCCGTGACGTTGACTGTAAACGTACCCCACGGGAACAGCGATCCCGATGCCGTCTGCACTATAC
>CABUTY010000125.1 GCA_902494595.1 uncultured Porphyromonadaceae bacterium
AATCGAGCCGGCTGTTAGGGATGCTTCGCCGCGAGTCTATGCCCGACAGATGCACCTACCGCTACAACTATGTGAAGGACAACTGCGCCACGCGTATCACGGCACGTGTGTCCGAGGCTACGGGACAGAAGATTCTATTTCCCGACAGCGTGGGCTACGGCACCTTCCGCCGCGAGATGCGCGCCTTTCACCGCAATTACCCATGGTATCAGTTCGGCATAGACCTCGCACTGGGCACCGGCATCGATTACAGGCTACGCGCCGATGAGGAGATGTTCGTGCCGGTGGTGATGTCGGAGCGTTACGACGGCGCCGAATTTGCCGACGGCCGCAAGCTCGTCAGACGTAGCGCCGTGCTATTGCCCGACTCGGGCCATGCCTCCCTCCCCCCTACTCCATGGTACCTCTCGCCGTTGACCATTGCCGTGGCCCTCTTCATCATCATATGCGCCATGGCCGTATGGATGGCACGCAAGAAGAGATGTTTCCGGTGGGTCTACTCACTATGGTTCGGCATAACTGGACTGGCGGGATGTCTGATAACCTTCCTGGTGTTTGTCTCGGAGCACGAGGCCACCAATCCCAACATGATGGTACTGTGGCTCAACCCGCTGCAGCTGCTCTTTGCCGTGTGCGTATGGACGCGAATTCTGCGCCCCGTGGCAAACCTTATGGCCTGGTATAACATTATTATACTCGGAATCCTGCTGACAGTATGGTCCTTCCAGGCGCAGAGCGCCAATCCGGCGGTGTTCCCCCTGATGGGAGCCTCCCTGGCCCTGGCCGTGGTATATGCAATATTACATACCGGCAACAGTTATAATAAGAAGAAAGAGAAACATGCGAAAGATAGCAGCGTTGGCGGTCGCGGGCCTCGCAGGCCTGGCGTCGGCAGCCGTCCACCCCGGCGGAGCAAAGCCCCGTCTGGTGGTCGGAATCGTCGTTGACCAGCTGAGCACCGAGCACATAGAACAGCTACAGAATCTTTTCGGGCAGAAAGGGTTCCGCACGTTCATGGGCAAAGGTGTCTATCTTCGCGATGTCGACTACGGCACCCGGCGACTCGACGCCAACAGCGGCGCGGCGGCGCTGCTTACCGGCTCTACGCCCTCCACCACCGGCATTCCCTCGGCGATGGTCTACGACGAGACATTGTCGGCGATGCGTCCGCCGCTGGCCACCCCTGCTCCCTCGGGAGCACTCTCCAACGACTCCTTCACCCCCGAGCAACTGCGGCTCACCACCATCGCCGATGAGTTCGCCATAGCCAACGACGGCAAAGCCGTGATATATTCTGTGGCCGCCGACCCTCAGCAGGCCGTGATACTCGCCGGCCATGCCGCCGACGGCGCCGTATGGCTCAACAACACCTCGGGACACTGGGCAACCTCTTCATATTACGGCAAGCTGCCGCAGGCTGCGGGGAGCGCCAACGCGCGCAGTTCCATGGCCCACCGCATCGACACCATCGACTGGCGCCCTCTGGCGGCCGTGGCCATGGCGCACCCCGGCGAGAACTTCCGCTACCGTTTTGCCCGCAACGACCGCGATGTATACCGCAAGGTGGCTCTCACACCTGCCGCCAACAGTGCCGTCACCGATGTTGCCGTGAGCCTCATCAGCCAGCTGCCGGCCACGCCGGGAAGCACCGGCATGGTCAACATCGGCTACACCCTGGCGCCCTACCGCTATGGAGAGGGTAAGCTGGAGGCGGAGACCGATGACGCCTATCTGCGGCTTGACGCCCAGTTGGGGCGCATCCTCGATGCCGTGGACCGTTATTGCGGCGCCGGCAATGCCGTGATATGGCTCTCGGGAACCGGCTACAGCCAGAGCGCCGCCATCGAAGACAAGAAATACCGGTTGCCGGGCGGCGAGTTCTCGCCGAAACGCGCCATGTCGCTGCTCAACGCCTACCTTGTGGCGCGTCACGGCAACGGAGAATATGTGGCGGCGATACGCGACGGCAACGTATATCTCAACACCCGGTCAATCGAGGCCCGCAACCTCGACAGCTCGGCAATCGCCGAGGAATGCCGGGAATTTCTGGCACGCATGGCAGGTGTCGACAAGACCTACACGCGACGCCAGATACTTGCTCCGGGCGACGAGGAGACCCGCGCCCTCAACCGCGCCTACGACCCCAAGACGGGCGCCGACGTGATTATAACCCTTATGCCGGGATGGACGGTGGTTCGCGACGACTCACAGAGCGCCGGTGCCCACCAGCGCCAGCTGCGTGACCTTCCCCTCGCCTCCCCGGCTTTCATAATGGCTCCCGGCCTGGCGCCAAGAACCATCTCCACTCCCGTGGATGCCCGCGAGATTGCTCCCGCAATCTCCGGTATACTGCGCATACGACCCCCGAACGGCGCCGACAGACGCCCCTCTTTCTGACCCTATCCCCGTCAGAACATTTCATCTTTCACATTTAAAAATTCAAGCAGCGCAGCTGCACCCACATAACATGTTCAATTCATTTTTAAAGAAAATACTCGGAGACCAGTCGGAGCGTTCGGTACGACCGCTGTGGAACCGGCTCAATAAAGAGATCAATCCGGCAAGCGAGGAGCTTGCCCGCCTCAGCAACGATGAACTGCGCGGACGCGTGGAGGAAATAAAGAACAACATCCGCGGCAACGCCAGGAAATACAAGGAGCATATCGAGGAGCTGAGAAGCCAGATAGAGACCCTTGACTACGACAAGCGCGAGCCGCTGTGGAAAGAGATTGACGACACCCGCGAGGAGATGTTCGCCAACTACGCCAAGGATCTTGACGCGGCGTTACCGGAAGTTTTCGCGGCCGTCAAGGAGACGGCACGCCGTTTCAAGGAGAACGAGACCATCGAGGTGACAGCCACCGACGCCGACCGCAAGCTCGCCGCCGACGGCAAGGACTTCATAACCATAGATGGCGACAAGGCCATATACCGCAATTCATGGGTAGCCGGCGGCAACCTCACCACCTGGGACATGATGCACTATGACGTGCAGCTCATCGGCGGCATGGTGCTCCACGGCATGATGAAAGGCGACAAAGTGACCAACAACATCGCCGAGATGGCCACCGGCGAGGGAAAGACCCTTGTGGCCACCCTTCCGGTGTTCCTCAACGCCCTTACCGGCGAAGGCGTGCACGTAGTGACCGTCAACGACTACCTCGCCAAACGAGACTCCGAATGGATGGGCCCCTTATACCAGTTCCACGGTCTTACAGTTGGCTGCATCGACAAGACGGAGCCCAACAGCCAGGAACGCCGTGACGTATACAACTCCGACATCACCTTCGGCACAAACAATGAGTTCGGTTTTGACTACCTCCGCGACAACATGGCCACGCGCACCGAGGACCTCGTGCAGCGTGAACAGCATTACTACGCCATCGTCGACGAGGTTGACTCCGTGCTTATCGACGACGCCCGTACGCCGCTGATTATCTCGGGTCCCATCCCCAAGGGCGACGACCAGATGTTCAACGACTTCAAGCCCAATGTGGAGAAGGTTGTCAACGCCCAGCGCAAGCTCGCCCAACAGCTCCTGCTCGAAGCCAAGGAGAAAATATCCAAAGGCGACACCGAGGAGGGTGGTCTCGCACTCTTCCGCGTATACAAGGCGCTTCCCAAGCATGGCCCCCTGATCCGTTACCTCAGCGAGGACGGCATCAAGAACCTCATGCTCAAGGTGGAGGCCAAATACATGCAGGACAACAACCGCGAGATGCCTAAGGCAGTGGAACCACTCTTCTTCGTAATCGACGAGAAGAACCACAGCATAGAGCTTACCGACAAGGGTATAGAGGTGCTTACCGGCACCACCAACGACCCTGAGTTCTTTATCCTCCCCAACATCGCCGAGCAGCTCAGCGAGGTGGAGAACGAAGACCTCACCGCCGAGCAGAAAAGGGAGAAGAAGGATGCCCTGCTGCAGAACTACAGCGTGAAGTCGGAACGCGTGCATACCGTAAACCAGCTTCTGAAGGCCTACACGCTCTTCGACAAGGATGTGGAATACGTGATTGACGACAACAAGATCAAGATTGTCGACGAGCAGACGGGCCGAATCATGGAGGGACGTCGCTACAGCGACGGGCTTCACCAGGCCATCGAGGCCAAGGAGGGCGTGAAGGTTGAGGCCGCCACGCAGACCTATGCCACCATCACGCTCCAGAACTATTTCCGCATGTACCGCAAGCTTGCCGGCATGACGGGTACGGCCATGACAGAGGCCGGCGAGTTCTACGATATCTATAAGCTCGACGTAATAGAGATACCTACCAACCGACCGGTGATACGCAACGACATGAACGACCGCGTATACCGCACCAAGAAGGAGAAATATGCGGCCATCATCAACGAGGTTGAGGAGATGGTCAACCAGGGGCGTCCGGTGCTTGTGGGCACCACGTCGGTGGAGATTTCGGAACTGCTGTCGAAAATGCTTAAGCTGCGCAAGATACCGCACCAGGTGCTCAACGCTAAGCTTCACCAGCAGGAGGCACAGGTAGTGGCCCAGGCCGGACAGAAAGGGATGGTGACCATCGCCACCAACATGGCGGGACGAGGCACCGACATCAAGCTGAGTCCGGAGGTACGCGAAGCCGGAGGTCTTGCCATCATAGGCACGGAGCGCCACGAGTCGCGGCGTGTTGACCGGCAGCTGCGAGGCCGCGCCGGCCGTCAGGGTGACCCCGGAAGCTCCGTATTCTTCGTATCCTTCGAGGATACCGTGATGCGCCTCTTCGCCAACGACCGCGTGGTGAAGATGCTTGACCGTCTCGGTTTCAAGGAGGGCGAGATGATAGAGAACTCCATGGTGACCAAGAGCATAGAGAATGCCCAGAAACGCGTTGAGGAGAACAACTTCGGTATCCGCAAGCGTCTTGTGGAATACGACGACGTGATGAACGCCCAGCGCAACGGCGTCTACGGCAAGCGCCAGAACGCCCTTCGCGGCGAACGTATAGGCATGGATATCGCCAACATGATATATGAGGTTACCGGCGACCTCGCCGCATCCTATCCCGCCTACGAGGACTTCTCGGAGGAGGTGAACCGCATCCTCTCGATAGAGGTGCCATATACCGAGGAGGAGTTCAACCGCATGTCGCAGCAGGATAAGAGCGACAGACTCGCCGAAGTGGTGATGGACAACTTCCGCCGCAAGAAGGA
>CABUTY010000126.1 GCA_902494595.1 uncultured Porphyromonadaceae bacterium
ATACACCGACTATGCCTTGATGTCGTCGATACCCGGCAAGATGCTGATGCTTGCCGAGAAGCCGCAGGGAGAGCAGGTGGGCTTTACCATCGACTCGGTGCCCGGCACTCTTACAGCAGAGGAAATCACCAGGACAGCCCTTTCCTTCCTTACCGGTCCCGGAAAATCCGACAAGGGTTTCTTCCTGATGGTGGAGGGGGGTAACATCGACTGGGGCTCCCATGCCAACGACGGAGCCACCGTCATAAAGGAAGTGCTCAATTACCAGAAGGCCATCGATGTGGCCTATCAGTTCTATCTGCAGCATCCCGACGAGACACTGATAGTGATTACCGCCGACCATGACACCGGCGGAATGGCATTGGGATGCCGCAAGAACGGCCATCCGCGTCTCGACCTCATCGACTGGCAGAAAATATCCAAAGACCGTTTCTCCGACTATTGCAAGGACCTTTACCGTCAGGGCAAGAGCATGACCTGGGAGGAGATGAAGCAGTTCCTCAAGGAGAACACCGGTCTCTGGGGCGCCATACCGCTGACCGACGAAGAGACGGCCAGACTCCGAACAAGCTACGAGAATGCCATAGAGAAGCGCAACATTGCCGACGAGAAGTCGCTTTACAACAGCTTCAACCACTTCTCTGTGGATGTCTACGACATGCTCAACGACAAATATGGCATAGGCTGGATCACCGGCTACCATACCGGCAATTTCGTGCCTCTTTACGCCATAGGCCGCGACGCTATGCTCTTCACGCCGAATCTCAACAATACCGAGATTCCGAAACTGATCCTCAAGGCAGCAGGAATAGCACGCTGATTCCTTCCGGAAAATAGAACGAACCCGTAATAAGAATGGCCGTGGACGACAATCGCCCACGGCCATGATTTTAGACTCTGCCGATGGTTATCTCACCACGAGCTTTTTGGCTACGGTCATCGTGCCGTCGGTGAAGACGGTGCGTACTATGTATACCTGGCCTGATACGGGGTCAGCCGTAATCTGGCCGTCGAGACCGATATAGCTTATGCTCTTCACTTCCTTGCCGGCATTGATACCGTCGACACCATTGTCGATGCCATTGACGGTGATAAGGAAGTTCTTGGGAATACCCTTGTAGGTGCAGGTGAGTTTGAGATTGCCCTGACCATTGGGGAAAGCGCGTTTCTCCTCGAGAGTGAGTTTCGAGGGATCGTCAACCGTCCATACGGCACCTTCGGGAGCCACGAGAGCGAAAGCCTTGGTCACATTCTCGTGCGACTCGTCGGCCACGTCGGCAAGGAGAATCAGCGGCGAACCGGCCACTGCCTCATCCTTCTGCGCATGGCTTGCGAGCACTGGATAGCCGCCATGACCGAGAGAGGTGTAGGCGTCGCTTATGGCGAGAGCCTGAAGTTCGGCGGTTGTTTTGCCCGAGTTGGGAACATTGCGGAACTGGGCACCCGGATTCACTGTCTTGTCATAGAAGCAGTTCTTGTGGCCTGCAAGCATGAACACCTCGTCGCTGCCATAGGTATAATTGTTGGTGAAGGTAGTTCCGCTCCAATAATACCTGTTGTTGGCATCAGGTTTCAGACATGTTATCTTTCCTGAGTTGTAGCAGTTCTCAACGATAGGATAGGGAGAGAAAGCTCCAGCGAACAGACCTGCCACGCGCTGCTGGGCGGTCACGTTACCTGTGTTGTAGCAGTTCTCCACAATTATGGGATTGTCCGCGCTGGCTGTGGATAGGTATCCTCCGAGACCGCCGGCGTTGCCGTTGGTGCTAGTGCCGCTATAGGTCGACTCGATATCGCCGATGTTGAAGCAGTTGGACAGCTTTGCCGGGAATGAAGCGTCGCCTGAGGCGATGTAGCCTACAAGACCGCCCACAGCATTGTTTGACACCTTGACGTTGCCCGCATTGAAGCAGCGTTCCATCTGGCCGCCCGATATCTGGGCCACAAGACCTGCGGCGCACAGACTGGCGTTGTCGGTAACCGTTATGTCGCCTGTGTTGTAGCAGTCGGCTATGTAGACGAACTTGTTGATAGTGTTTGCTATACCGGCAGTCTTGGCTCCGCTGTTCACAATGTTACCGGTGTTGAAGCAGTTAAGCACCTTTGTAAGGTGAGTGGCCGAGCCGTTGGAGTTTTCGCCGATTGTGGCGAACAGACCGGCAGCTGTGGCACTCGTCTTTGTCGTGGCTATGTTGCCCGTATTGGAGCAGTTCTCCACTGTCCAGTTCACCTTTACAGTAGATCCGATACCAAAGACGCCGGTGGAGGCTTTGAGGTTGCCCGTATTGTGGCAGTTCCTTACATAGCCGCCGCTGAGGTCTTCATCGGTGGCCTTTCTGGTAGAGGTATTGCTGAAGATGGGGTAGATGTTCGAACCTGCAGTTGTGAAACCTTCCACAAGGTCGATATCCACCTTGTTGTAGCAGTCCTCAAGCCAACCGTTGGCCTTAAGAGTGTTCACGATACCGGAGAAAGTGCCGGGGGCTTTTCCTGCCGTGATGCAGACAAGGTCGTTGCTCTCGTTGGAGCAGCCCTTGATGCCGCCTTCGACAGAGTATGCGATACCGGAGTAATAAAGCGTGCCTTTGAGAGTGCCTCGGTTGACGCAGTTCTCTACCAGCGAGCCTTTCTTGGTTTCGTATACGATACCCTGGATATAGTTGGTCTTGCTTATCACGGTACCTTCGTTGACGCAGTTGCGTATCACGGCCTTCTCGTAGAGGGAGTTGGCGATACCTGAGGCGATGGTGCTCTTGGTGCTCTCGGCAGTACCCTTGAAAGTGATGTTTTCGAGGGTGCCGTACACTTCGCCGGCCACGCCGGCGGCATTGCTGTAGCACTGGAACTTGCCATTGACCGTCATGTTGCGGACGGCTCCCGACTGGCCTATAACGCCGAATACGCCTATCTTCTTGCCAAGATAGAGGTTGGGTCCCTTCAGAGTTCTGGTCGAGGAGTTCTCGTTGAGATATACGAAGTTGCTTATCTCATGGTTGGCACCATCCATAATACCTTGGAAGTTGACGCCGCCTGCGCCTATCACGCTGATGGAGTCGCCCTTGAAGTCAAGGTCAGCGGCGATTCTGAAGTGGTTGCCTTCATATTCCCATTTGCTCTCCATCATGAAGTTGGCGAGCTTGTTCCAGTCGGCGGGCGTCTCTATGAGGTAAGGAGCCTCGGCGGTGCCTTCACCCTTGAGGATGGGAGGCAGCGAGTTGAGTGCATATACCTTGGTAAAGTCGCCGAGCACAGCGGTGAGGGTATCGGCGGCGATGACGGTGCCCGTCGGTACGGTCACGTTCAGCGTGCTTCCCGAAATCTTGAAAGTCTCGTTTCTCTGCAGAGAGAAGGAGATACCGGAAGCCGTGGAGAGGGGCACGTTCTTCACCACGTTGTTGCGGCGCTGGTTGGGAGCGAAAGCCACATACATAGAGCGGAGAGCTGTGGCGGCCTTCTCGGTGGCAAACTTCTTGAGCACGGGGTATTTTCCGGCGGCGAAGTCGAAGACTTCGGCGTCAAGGCCGGCGAGAGGGGTACCTGCCACAAGTTCAGAGGAGGAGACACCCTTCACCCCGTCATGCCCTACGTTCATGGCGGCGCCGTTCACGTTGATGGATGCGTCATAGTAATTGTTCTCGGCCGTCATGGCTCCGTTGAGTTTGCCGGCGATGCCGCCGCGCTCCGTGGAGTTCTGATAGCATGTCACGAATCCGTTGTTGAGACATCCATTGATGACGCCTTCGTCATAGTTCTTGCTGTTGACGCCGACGATACCGCCCACAGCATAGAATGCCGATATGTCGCCGTTGTTGACGCTGCTCAGAATCGTACCGTTGTTATATCCGGTGATTCCGCCCACTTCGTTTACGTTGATGCGGGTGTCTTTGGGGAAGAGGAGGCTGTCTTTGACAATACCGTCGTTCTGACAGCGCAGCACGGTGGCTTCCTGCATGTTGAGACCGGTGATTCCTCCGATGTAGTTGGTGCTGTTGTGGATATTGCCGGCATTGTAGCAGTCCTCGATGATGCCGCCCACATAGTTGGCACCTGCGATACCGCCCACATATGTGCCGGCACCTCTTACCTCTGCATAGTTCTTGCAGTTGGAGATTTTACCTGCGTTGAGACCTGCTACCGTACCGCCCTGCTGATAGGGCCGGAGCACATTGTTGGCGGCGATTGTCACATTCTTCACCGATCCGTTGGCGCCGATGGTGCCGAAGAGACCTGTACGCACGGTACCATTGTTAGTGGTCTTGCCGTTGTCGTCAAGCACGTTGGCATGTATGTTCATGCCGGCGATGGAGTGGTTGCGGCCGTCGAGGCTACCCTCGAACTCATAAATCTTGCCTGCACCCACACCCATGAACGTGGTATCAGCGGCAAAGTCTATGTCGTTGACCACTGCGAAGAAGTCGCCGAGATGCGACTGTCCATAAGTACCCACGGCCTCGTCGAGCTTCTTGAAGTCGGCGGCCGTCTTGATCTGATAAGGATCCTCGGCAGTCCCTTCGCCGTCGAATACCTTGGGCACCACTGCCAGACGATATAGTTTGATTGCCCAGTTGTCGGCGGTGAGGGCCTGGACTGTGGCGTTGGCGTACTTGTCCTTGACAACCACCTTGTTGCCCTCGCGGCGGAGTGACTTGGTCTCGGTGGCTGTCTCGCCCTCTCCTGCGTCATGACCCAGCTCCCAGTTCACGTTGGTGGAAGCGGTGAGGTCGAACTCTACCTTTACCTTGTTGGCGTTGTCGACTTCACGGAGGAGTATGGGAGAGGAAGCGAGTTCCTGAGCCTGAATACCGACGAAAGTCTTGAGCACGGGGTATTTCCCTGCCTCAGCGCTCCATATCGAGGCGTCGAAACCTGTGGGAAGCTTGCCCGTGAGTTCGCGGGTGTCCTTGCCGAAACGCTCGTCGCGGAATCCGTTGAGCTGCTGGTCGAACATCACATTGAATAGGCACTGCTTGTCGGGAGAGTCGCCCTTGTAGCTGTTGCTTATGAACTGATAGCCCCAGATGCCCTTGTGGCTGTTGGCTGCCGACGATATCACCTGGCCTGTGTTGAAGCAGTTGTCGATATGGCTCTGGCCTGCCATGCGCATTGGCTGGTTGG
>CABUTY010000127.1 GCA_902494595.1 uncultured Porphyromonadaceae bacterium
CGGTCGAGCTTCATGCCATGAAATATCTCTTTCATCTCACCGTCTACCCGGACATTCAGATAGCCTTTCTTTCGCATCTGCTCGAAAAGTTCCTTATAATGGCCTTTGCGGTTTTTAACCAGCGGAGCCATCACGTAAACCTTTCTGCCATCGTAGTCTGTGCGTATCATCTCGATGATGCGGTCTTTGGTATACTTCACCATCGGTTTTCCCGTAATGTAGCTGCGTGCCTCGCCCAGACGGGCAAAAAGAAGACGGAAGAAGTCATAGACCTCCGTAGTGGTGCCTACGGTTGACCGCGGATTCTTGTTTACGGTTTTCTGCTCGATACTGATTACCGGACTCAGACCGGTGATTTTGTCCACGTCAGGTCGTTCCATACTGCCGAGCATATTGCGTGCATATGAGGAGAAAGTCTCTATGTATCTTCTCTGACCTTCGGCAAAGATTGTGTCAAAAGCAAGTGACGACTTTCCGCTGCCGCTCAGTCCGGTGATTACGGTTAGCCTGTTATGCGGTATCGTAACATCTATATTCTTGAGATTATGGACTCTCGCTCCATAAACTTCTATATTGTCGGAAGCTTTTATCATTATATTCTGCTATAATACTTAAATATAACAATTAATGTGCCAAAATATCAGAGCTGAATGGTATTAACAGCGGCAGCGCACATCCTTGTGTGGAGTGCGCTGCCGCTGTTCAGAATCCGAGGATTTACTGAATTATTCTTTTGGCGCCTACATATCTGTTGGCGTAATAACCTTTGCAGTCGCTAATCTTGACGCCTTTGAGACTTGCATGAATGAAAGTGAATTCTCCGGTAGTATTGTCGGCAGTCACCACTATACCCACATGTCCCACATTTCTGCCGCTGCTGCGGCTTGTGAAGAATACCAGGTCGCCTTCACGGAGATTCTTGCGGTCAACCTTCACACCCTCCGTATACTGCATTCTGGAGGCGGGGCTGATATTGTATCCGAACTGGCGGTAAACGTAGCTTGAGAAGCCGGAACAGTCGAAAGCGCGGGGACCTTTCATGCCATGCACATAAGGCTTGCCTATATGTTTCTTGGCCTCTTTGATAAGGTCGGCGAGCATCTCCCTGTTGGGATTGCTTTCCTCTTCTCTTTTGGCTATGTCTTCCTGAATCTTATTGCCGATCACCGACATGTCCATCTTGATATTGGCATTTGCAAGACGCTCGTGAGCTTTGCGGTGTGCTGCCATCGAACTGCGGTGAGTGCTCTGTACATTCTCTGTATTGACTGCATTCTGGGCTGTGCCCGTCATGGCGAATGCCAGCATCAGAATGCCGCCTGCTATTGATCTTAACATCATTCTCGTCAGGTAATTTTTCTGCTACTTCAAGGGGCTGCTACATCCCTATCGGTGTTGTTTGCGCTGCAAAATTAACACAACATACTTTAATCTCCAAATGCAATCCCCCTAATTATCAGCATTTTAATTATTATTAGCTTTTGGCACACTTTATCCATAGTGTGCAATTTTCTGCTTTAAACATCACGCTCTAAAACATTCCCATGTTTGTCCCGTTCTATATGAGTAAGGACTAACAAAACCCAAAACACCATCAACGACAGATGAAAAAGATATTGATTTTGGCGGCTGGAACAGCCATGATGATTCCCGGTTATGCCAAAGACCGTATCACGGTCAACCCCTCCGCGACCAACGAGGAAACGATTATGCACGTGTGGTCATGGAGTTTTCCCGAGATTGCAAGAAGTATGAAAGACATCAAGGATGCCGGATTCACCATGCTGCAGACATCACCCGTACAACCTTGCTACTACCCCGAAGGAGCCGGAAAGAAGATTTTCGACCCGGACGTTACAGAAGGCAACTGGTACTATTACTATCAGCCCACCGATTGGAAAATAGGCAATAAGATACTTGGCAGCAAGGAAGAGATGCAGGTCATGATGGATTCCGCGGCGCGATACGGCATCAAGGTTATTGTGGACGTGCTTCCGAACCATACCGCCTTCGATATCGATGCGGTAAGCGACGAGTTCTACAAGGCTGTCGGTGGCCGCGACAAGATGTACCATACAAATGGTCTCAAACCTATCCAGGATTACAACGACCGATACCAATGCACCCTCGAAGGCACTGGCGGTCTGCCGGATGTTAACACCGAAAATCCCGATTTCCAGAAATATTATATGCAGTTTGTCAACGAACTGCTGAAGATGGGCGTGAGAGGATTCCGTTATGATACCGCTAAACATATCGGCGTTCATTCAGATCCAGTCGACAAGGAAGCAGGTGTGGTTGTCAACGATTTCTGGGATGTGGCTACAGGCCGCAAGGCTGTAAAGGGTGTGCGCCTTGCTGTGCCGTACGACTCTCTGTTTGTATATGGAGAAGTGCTGCAGGACCGCAACGTGCCCGAGAAAGAATATGCCGACTACTTCGGCCAGACTGCCTCGAGCTATGGACATGTTCTTAGAGAAATGCTTGAAAAAGGCACTGCCAATGGTCTGGATATCAAGAGCTTCCATCACGAGGCGGCTCCGGAGTTCCTTACCACATGGGTAGAGAGCCACGACACATATGCCAATGCTCACGAATCGGCTCATCTTACCGACGAACAGATTCGCGAAGGATGGGTGTTCCTGACTGCACGTCAGAACGGCACTCCCCTCTTCTTCTCTCGCCCAGCCGGCTCCACGCGCTCTAACTATTATGGCAACAATGTGCTTGGAGCACGTGGCAACGACAGCTTCATGAATCCTGAAGTTGCCGCCGTCAACAAATTCCGTCAGGCCATGAAAGGTCAGAAAGAGGATGTCAGGATATCCGACAACGGCCAGGTGCTCCTCGTTAACCGAGGCAATATGGGGGCTGCCGTGGTCAATATAGGCAAGTTTGCCAATAATGTCAATCTTCCCACAGGCCTTCCTGACGGCAAATACAAAGATAAGGTTTACGGCAAGGAGTTCAAGGTTAAGAAGGGACGTCTCATCGGCATTCTCGCTCCCGAAAGGTCTTATATTCTCTCGAAATAATCTCTTGGCAGTTTTATGACATACGGGCCTTCCCATCTCAAAACGAGGTGGAAAGGCCCGAACTCTTTTGGCACATTATTTGTAATTATATTGATACGGAAGTTCATCGCAGGGCCTCCGGACATGACTGTAGAAGAATAAGTACAAACAAAAATAAATCTGAAACTATGAACATCAAACCACTTGCAGACAGGGTTCTGATAGAGCCCACGGCCGCTGAAGAGACCACTCTGGGAGGTATCATCATCCCCGACTCAGCCAAGGAAAAACCGCTGAAAGGTACGGTTCTTGCAGTAGGCAACGGTACAAAAGATGACCCGATGGTGCTTAAAGAGGGTGACAAGGTGCTCTACGGAAAATATGCAGGCACCGAGATAGAATACGAAGGCACTAAATATCTTATGATGCGTCAGAGCGATGTGCTCGCCATAATCGACTGACGGTCAAATCGAATCTCTCCCCACACAATCTCTCCCATAAAAATATAAAATCATGGCAAAGGAAATAAAATTCAATATCAAGGCTCGCGAAGAGCTCAAGAATGGCGTGGACGCTCTTGCCGACGCTGTAAAAGTAACCCTCGGCCCCAAGGGGCGTAATGTGATTATCGAGAAAAAATTCGGTGCTCCCCACATCACCAAGGATGGTGTGACCGTAGCACGTGAGATAGAGCTGGAGGATCCGTTCCAGAACATGGGTGCTCAGCTCGTCAAGGAGGTTGCCTCAAAGACAGGCGACCAGGCTGGTGATGGCACTACCACAGCCACCGTATTGGCGCAGGCCATCGTGAATGTGGGTCTGAAGAATGTGGCTGCCGGTGCTAATCCCATGGACCTGAAACGCGGTATCGACAAGGCCGTATCCGCTGTTGTCGAAGGAATCAAGGCTCAGAGCCAGGAAGTGGACGACGATATCAAGAAAATTGAAAATATCGCCCGCATTTCAGCCAACAACGACGAGGAAATAGGCCGTCTTATCGCCGAGGCCATGCAGAAAGTGAAGAAAGAAGGAGTAATCACCGTGGAGGAAGCAAAGGGTACCGAGACTACCGTGGAGGTTGTAGAAGGAATGCAGTTCGACCGCGGTTACATCTCTCCCTATTTCGTGACCAACAGCGAAAAGATGGAGTGCGAGATGGATTCTCCCTACATCCTTCTTTACGACAAGAAGATTTCCAACCTCAAGGACATGCTTCCTATTCTGGAGGCAGTGGCGCAGTCGGGACGTCCGTTGCTGATTATCGCCGAGGATGTCGACAATGAGGCTCTTGCCACTCTGGTAGTGAACCGTCTGCGAGGCTCGTTGAAGATATGCGCCGTAAAGGCTCCCGGATTCGGCGACCGTCGAAAAGAGATGCTCGAGGATATAGCCATACTTACTGGCGGTACGGTAATAAGCGAAGTGAAGGGAATGCAGCTCGCACAGGCCACCGTGAATGATCTCGGCACCGCTGAGAAGGTTACTGTCAACAAAGACAACACCATCATCGTAAATGGCGCCGGCAACAAAGAGGCCATCGCAGCCCGTGTTGGTCAGATAAAGAGCCAGATAGCCACCACCACTTCCTCCTACGACAAAGAGAAGCTTCAGGAGCGTCTCGCCAAGCTGGCCGGCGGCGTAGCCGTGCTTTATATTGGCGCACCCTCCGAAGTGGAGATGAAAGAGAAGAAAGACCGCGTTGACGACGCACTGTCAGCCACCCGTGCCGCCATTGCCGAGGGTATCGTGCCCGGTGGCGGTGTAGCATACATTCGTTGTCTTCCCGTTCTCGACGAGCTCAAGGGCGTCAACGACGACGAGAATACCGGTATCCAGATTATACGCAGAGCTATCGAGGAACCGCTTCGTCAGATTGTCAACAATGCCGGAGTGGAAGGTGCCGTTATACTCCAGAAGGTTCGCGAAGGTAGCGGTGACTATGGCTATAACGCCCGCACCGACAGCTTCGAGAACTTCTTCGAGACCGGCGTCATCGATCCAGCCAAAGTGACGCGTGTGGCTCTTGAGAACGCTGCAAGCATTGCAGGAATGTTCCTCACCACTGAATGCGTGATTGCCGACAAG
>CABUTY010000128.1 GCA_902494595.1 uncultured Porphyromonadaceae bacterium
CAAGCGCATCAAGCACCGCACGGCCAACAAAAAGTATATTTTGTGTCGAAAGTTTATACCCTGTTTATACCTGGATTTACAGAAATAGCTGATAATCAAACGACTATCAGCTATTCTATGAGCCGCGAGTGGGACTCGAACCCACGACCTTTTCGTTACGAATGAAATGCTCTACCAACTGAGCTATTGCGGCGTTTCAGCTGCAAAATTAATAAAATCCTCGCAAACCGCCAAATCCTGATGATAATCACTCCGAAAAAATTCCATTTCCCTTGCTGATTTTTAATTTCCCTTGCTGATTTTTAATTTGAACAAGCTGGGAAATTGCCGGAATTATTAATTTTGCAAAAAGAGCAGGCTGGGGCAGCGCTTCGGCATGGAAAAGGCGAGAGCGCTCTTTGAGGAGCGGCTGGTGTGGCGAGGCGGCAGCCGAGTAAAAATGAAGCTGCTGCCGGGCTGCAAGAAGGAACTGCTGCCGGGCGCCGGCCAAAGTCGGGCTATACGGAATTTCACGACATGAAGGACATGGCACTGGCCATATCCAAGCCTCAGCCAGATTCGCGGATATCCATAATAGGGGGCTGCTGTCAAAGGCGCGTGCCTGCCCAATTCCGGTCAGAGGGATGAGTAGGGGATGGAGAAGGTGTCGCCGCCGTTGGGGTCGCCGGAGTCGAGGCCTTTCTTAAGCCATCGCACGCGCCATTCGCTGCGGCCATGGTTGAAGGACTCAGGCATCTCGCGCCCGTAAGCTTTTTTCTGGAGATAGTCGTCGCCGATTTTTGCAGCCACATCAAGAGCCTCCTCCACATCTCCGGGCTCGAGCGAACGGAACATGCGGTTGTCGGTGTGACCCCAGACGCCGGCCAGATAGTCGGCCTGCAGCTCCGTGCGCACGCTGATCTTGTTGGCCTCGCTTTCCGACACCTCCGCCCTTTTGCGGTGCGTCTCCGGAAGTATGCCCAGAAGATTCTGCACATGGTGCCCAACCTCATGCGCTATCACATAGGCATAGGCGAAGTCGCCGCCGCCACCTATGTCGGTCTCCATATCCTTCAGGAAATCGAGGTCGATGTAGACGGTCTTGTCGGCAGAGCAATAGAAGGGGCCAGTCTGGGAAGTGGCGCCGCCGCATCCCGACTGCACCGAGCCATGGAAGAGCACCATCTTGGGCGGCTCATACTCACCCCAGCCGTTCTGCCGGAAAATTTCCGTCCATACATCCTCGGTACCGGCGAGAATCACCGACACGAAGTCGGCCAGCTCCTTGTCCTCCGGCGTCTCCACATATTCCTGACGTTGCTGGGAGACACCCTGGCTACCCATGACATTGCGGGCCACATCGCCGATGTTTCCGCCGGAGAGGAGAGTGATTATGCCTATTATCACGGCGCCGAGGATACCGCCGCCCACTCCGATGGTACGGCCTGAAATACCCCGTCTGTCTTCTATGTTGCCGCTACGGCGGCGTCCGTCAAGTCTCATGTCTTTATGGTTTTACTGGTTGTCAAGGTCAGGCTTAAGACGATAGGTCCATACCGAGAAGAAGAGAACGAAAGCGAGGAGGACGAGGAAAACGATGGCGGTGCTGTGGAGGATGTTGCCGATACCCACGAGCGGAGCCACAATGGCGCCTACCACATATCCGGCCACGCCGAGCAGCGCGGAAGCCTCACCGGCCTGGTGACGACCCTCGTTCATGGCCAGCGTGTTGGACACGCTGAAAATCATGCCGCCGGCAAAGAGCATGGATACCGTGCATATCTCAAAAAGGAGGAAGCTGTGCACATGCCAAAGGCCGTAGGCACCCACGCCGAGTGCCGGAATGAGGATGACGGCCGCCACAGGCACGGCGTTCTTGAAAGGATGGAACTTCAGCGACAGCATCGACCCCAGAGCCACAGCAATTGAATTGAGGCCGATAATGACGCCATACATCGACTGCGAGAAGCCGTAATGCACCTCCAGAATGAACGGAGCCGCAGAGATATAGGCGAAAAGCAGGCCGAGACTACATCCCTTTAGACTGATATGCACCATGAAGGGGACATTCTTCATCAGATTGAGATATCCGGGGAGAGTCTTGTACCAGGGGAGGGTAGTCCTGTCGGCCGGATATAGCGACTCCTTGAGCTTGGGCGCGAAGCAGAGGACAATGAGGGCGAAAGCGGCGAGTACCCAGAAGACGCCCTGCCAGTCGAATCGGTCGGCGATGACGCCGCCGACCACCGGCGAACATGCGGGCGCGAAACCGTTGACGGCGCCGATAAGGGCCATGAACTTGGCCAGCTCTCTACCTTTGAAGATATCGGCGGGGATGGTGCGAGCGAGGAAATAGCCACCCGAAGCGCCGACACCCTGCACGAAACGGCATATGAGGAACTCGGTGATGGAGCGTGAGAATACCGATGCCACGGCACCGATGATGAACACCACCAAGGCCCATATGAGAACCGACTTACGGCCATAATGGTCGGAAATCGGGCCCATGAGAAGCTGGCCCACGCCGAGACCTATCATGCCGGTGGTCAGACCCAGCTGCGCATGCGATGGTGTGCAGCCGAAGAAGCGTGCCAGTCGGGGCAGCGACGGCGTGAACATGTCGTTGACAAACGACCCCAGCGCGCTCAGCAGCACAAGATATATCACCAGAAACCAATAATATTTTCTGTCTGACTGTGCAGGGCGCAGAGGAGGCGCAGCCTGCGGAGATGCGGGATGTTGCGGAGCGGATGTGGAGGGAGCCGGTTTTCCCGGCTCCGTAGTGGAATCGATATTCATAACAAGGATTTTATTATAATAACCTTGTCGGGAGAGGGAGGGTTCAGCGCTCTCTGGTCATATGATGCATGTCGATGCCGGCGAAAGGGCGCATTCCGACCTCGGTAAAGCCGAGGCGTTCGTAAAGGGCGTAAGCATTGTCGTTGCCCGGGGCGCAGAGAAGGCCGAACTGTTTGCCGGCATCCTTATGGCTGTCCATGGCGGCGTTCATGAGGCGACGAGCCAGCCCGCGGCCACGGAAGGCCGGATATACGGCCATCGAATCGAGGTAAATCTCGTCGGGGGATGTCTCGTCGTCGAAATCATCTTCGCGCAGGTCATAGCCCAGCATCTCGTTGGCCTTTGCTATGAAGGCCCGGCGCAGTTCATGCAGCCGTGCGCCGTCGTAGCTCACGATTGCGCCGGCGATATTGCCGGCCTCATCCTCGGCAACGAGTGTGTTGCGGTAGCTGTACTGGGAATTTTCCATGCGGCAGAGAGCCGTGAAAAGCTGCTGCAGAAGCGGAAGGCGCTCCTTTCCTCCGGCAAGAGCCTCGCAACCCTCCTCATGGAGAGCCATCTGTATGATCTCGGCTATCGCCGGCGAATCTGCCGGCACTGCCGCCCGTATTTTTATTTCCATCTTATAAGCCTTTTACAATAATAAGGCAGGTTCTGTAAATTTGACGCTGCCATAACAAATTCAGACGGCGAAGGCCTTGTTCTGCCATCGGCGGGAGTTCCAACGACGAATGAAAACAACACCGCGGATATTCTCGTCGAGAGCGAACATCCACCACATGCCGAGGATGCCGAAGCCGGCCACTATGCCGAAAAGATAGGCGCAGACCACCGCCACCGTCCACATCACCACCAGCCCGACATAGAAAGGATAGTTCACATCGCCGGTGGCCTGGAGCACATTGACGAAGAGGATATTGATGGGGCGTCCTATTTCAAGCACAAGGTCAATCCAGAGAATGGCCGTGCCGAAGGCTATGATTTCCATGTTGTCGGTCAGGAACGACATGATGGTATTGCCGGTCACGGCTGTTATGGCGGAAATTGCGAGCGTCCAGAAGAGCGCCACTTTCATCACGTACCTGCCCATGGTGTAGGCTCCTTCCCATCGGCGGGCACCCACCAGATGCCCTATCTGTATGGCGCCGGCGTGGGATATGGCTATCGAGAAGAGGTACACGAACATGATTATGTTGACGCAATAGGTTCTTGCGGCAAGGCTTTCCATGCCGAGGGTGGCTATGAAATACGCGATCACGAGCTGGGAGCATGAATAGCTGAACTGTTCGCCGGCGGAGGGTAGCCCTATCTTCATGAGATTGCGGAATTGCTGACGGGGCCATTTGCGGAGTATATGCCATGGGAAACCATCCATGATGGTGCGGAAAGTGATGACCATCAGGATTGACATTGATGCTATTCTGGCGATAGCCGTCGACAGGGCAGCGCCGGCGACCCCTATAGCGGGAGCACCGAATTTGCCGAAAATCAGCACATAGTCGCCCAATATGTTGAGGATATTCACCACAAGAATCACCATCATGGGGAATACGGGGCGGTTGTTGGCTCTGAGAGCAGCCGAGAGGGTTAGGGCAATAGCCTGTACGAAAGCGAATCCGCCCACCAGCTCAAGGTAGGCCGTGCCTTCAGCAAGCATTTCATTCTCGAGTCCCATGGCCGAGAGTATGGGGGTGGCGAAGAGCCACAGCGACAGGGAAACAGTCAGGCCGAAGACCAGGTTGACCACCAGCGCCACCCCCACAACCGAGCGCATCTTGTCGGTGAGCCTGGCGCCGAGATACTGGCTGCAAAGTACCGACGTGCCCAGATTGATGACCTCGAAGATGATGAAGCAGAACGACAGCAGCTGGTTGGCCATACCCACGGCGGCCACGCTCGCATCGGAATGACGCGACAGCATCAGAGTGTCGACGGCTCCCAACGACATGATAAGCAATGTCTCTATGAAGATGGGTATGGTAAGCTGCACCAGCTCGCGCCGCAACGGACTCTTCTTGTTCCGGTGTCTTTTCAGAAGCGACACAGGATATGACAAGGCTCCGGATATCATTGGCATAAGTAAAACTAAAAACAGATGCAAAGATTCGCTTCTTTGCATCTGTATAGACGATAAAAGGGGGTTGGATATTGTGTCAGGAAGTTGCGAGCATACCGCAAGCTGCGGCGATGTCCTCGCCGCGGCTCGCGCGTATTGTCGCGGTGATACCCTTGCTGTTGAGGTAGCTGCGGAACATCAGCATTCTGTCTTCGCTTGCCGGGTACAGCTCCACGCCAGGCACCTGGTGGAAACGGATAAG
>CABUTY010000129.1 GCA_902494595.1 uncultured Porphyromonadaceae bacterium
GAGCGGATATTCGCTGATACTTCTAGACATAATGATGGGTGACATCAGCGGCACACAGCTGGCCTCGATACTCCGCAACGGTGAGGCCACTAAGCATGTGGCCATAATCTTCTGCACCGCCAAGGACGCGGAGGATGATATGGTGAAGGGACTACGGCTCGGTGCCGACGATTATATCACCAAGCCTTATTCGATACGCAATGTGCTGGCGCGAGTGGAAGCGGTGCTCCGTCGTGTTGACAACCATCGTCAGTCGGAAGCCGATGCGGATATCGTGCGATACAAAGACCTGGTGCTTCTTCCCCAAAGCAAAATATGCTGCGTCGACGGTGTCGAGACCAGACTTCCCAAAAAAGAGTTCGAGATTCTCCTCACGCTGATGAGCCATCCCGGGAAGGTGTTCTCCCGCGACGAACTCCTCAAGCGCATATGGACCGACGATGTGGTGGTAGTGGACCGCGTGGTGGATGTCAACATTACACGCATACGCCAGAAGCTGGGGCATTATGCCCATAATATCGTAACACGCTCCGGATATGGGTATGCTTTCATTGAATAGGCTTTCTTACCACCGCACTCTCTTTCTGTGGCTGCTGGGTTACACAGCCGTTCTGGCCATCTTATTCTTGGGATACCAATACCAACGGGAACGGGAGTTCAAGGCCGAGGAACTCAACGCACGTCTGCAGATTGTGAACAGTTATATCATGTCGTCGCTTGCCGACGGCAGGAATATGGGGAATGTCATCAAAGATGGCTATCATCCTTTCGACGACCTGCGCGTAAGCGTGATCGACTCAGGCGGCAAGGTAGTATACGACAATACCCTCGACCATCTCCCCGACCGGCTTCATCTCGACCGCAGGGAGATAGCCGAGGCCTTATCCAAGGGAAGCGGCTATACCGTGCGCCGTCACAGCCAGAGCACCGGCCAGACTTATTTCTATTCGGCACTGAAAGGCAACGATGGCATGATTGTACGCACCGCCGTGCCTTATGACGTGCGTCTTGACCATCTGTTACGCGCCGACTATGGGTTCCTGTGGGTTATGTGCGCCATTATCTTAATGATGGTGGTGGCGGGTTTCTTCCTTACCAGACGTCTCGGCCAACACGTGACGCGCCTGCATGATTTCGCACGCAGTGTGGAAGAAGGCCACCGGATATCCGATAACGAACCGTTTCCCAATGACGAGCTGGGCAAAATCTCCAACCATATATTACGTCTGTACGCTCGCCTGCTGAAGTCTTACACTGACCGCGACCGTGAACACCGCAACGCTCTCTTCGAGCAACGCGAGAAGGAGCGCATCAAGAAACAGCTCACCAACAACATCAACCATGAGCTAAAGACGCCAGTGGCGTCGATACGCGGTTGCCTGGAGACTCTCCACAACTATCCCGACTTGCCCATGGCTAAAAGAATGGAGTTTGTCGACCGCGGTCTCAGCGCCACTGAACGTCTTGGCCGGATGCTCTCCGACGTGGCTCTCATAACCCGTATGGAGGATGGCACTCAATCTATCATTAAAGAGGATACCGACTTATACCGCATCATAGCGGCGGTTTGCGATGACCTTGCCGACCATGCAGCCCACAAAGGCATAAGCATCATCAACGACACTTCATCGCCCCTGTGGATTGTGGGTAACGAATCATTGCTGACATCAATATTCTACAATCTTGTGGCCAATGCCATAGCATATTCCGGAGGCAGCCGCATAATTGTTTCCGGCTCCAAAGATGAATCCGGAAGGATATCACTGACGGTTGAGGACAATGGCAGCGGCGTTGCCGAGGAACATCTCCCCCATCTCTTCGAGCGTTTCTACCGTATCGACAAAGGACGCAGCCGCGCCGCCGGCGGCACCGGACTCGGCCTCGCTATTGTCAAGAACGCCGTAATTATCCACAACGGATCCATCACCGCACAAAATCTCCCCGACGGAGGCCTCCGCTTCCAAATAATATTTTCTTAACCTCCGCTTAATATTTTTGAAATATCCGGGGGGGTATCTTTGCATCGGAAATAACTCAAAATACCAAAATACCAATGGATATAATCTTTCTATGTGTGGTTGTTTTCCTGTTCGTACTGGCTGTCTTTGATCTTTCGATAGGAGTCAGCAACGATGCGGTCAACTTCCTGACTTCGGCTGTAGGGTCGAAGGCGGCCTCTTTCAAACGCATTCTTATCGTAGCGTCGATAGGCGTATTCATAGGTGCCGCCATGAGCAACGGAATGATGGACATTGCACGTCACGGCATCTTCCGCCCCGAAAACTTCTCTTTCTACGACCTCATATGCATCTTCATGGCTGTGATGGTCACCGACATAATCCTTCTGGACATATTCAATACCCTCGGGATGCCTACATCCACTACGGTATCGATGGTCTTCGAGCTGCTCGGCGCAACTTTCGTGGTGGCTCTCATCAAGATGGCCGGCGGCCTCGACCTCGGGTTCAACGACCTACTAAACACTGAAAAAGCCCTCTCGGTTATCATCGGAATATTCCTCTCCGTGGCCATAGCTTTCATATTCGGCACTATTGTACAATTCCTTGCCCGTACTATTTTCTCTTTCAATTACAAGACCAACCTCAAATGGAAAATAGGTATCTTCGGCGGTCTGTGCAGCACGGCCATCATCTACTTTCTGCTGCTGAAAGGGACCAAGGATCTTACCTTCATGACACCCGAAGTCAAGGGATTCATCAGCCGCAACACGGCATTGATACTTGCGGGATGCATGGCATTCTTCACTCTGCTGATGCAGTTGCTGCACGTACTTAAGATCAACGTACTGAAAGTTGTGGTGCTTATGGGCACATTCGCGCTGGCCATGGCATTCGCCGGCAACGACCTGGTGAACTTTATCGGCATACCACTGAGCGGTCTGTCCTCTTATCAGGACTACATAGTCAATGGCGGAGGAGACGCTAAGGGCTTTATGATGGATTCCCTCAACGGTCCGGCCGACACACCCATATATTTTCTGATAGGCGCGGGCCTCATCATGGTGGTATCGCTGGCCACGTCGAAGAAGGCACGCAATGTCACCAGAACATCCATTTCACTCGGTTCGCAGCAGGGTGGCGACGAGATGTTCGGTTCCTCACGTATCGCGCGCAGTCTGGTGAGGTGGTCGCTGTCGGTATTGGGATGGGTACGCCGCGTGACACCCCCTAAGGTTCGCGCATGGTTCAACCGACGCTTCAATGTGGATGAAACCATAATGGACCATGGCGCTGCATTCGACCTTGTCCGCGGGTCGGTGAATCTCGTGCTTGCCGGAGTGCTCATTGCTTTCGGAACATCCCACAAGCTCCCCCTCTCCACAACATTCGTGACCTTCATGGTGGCCATGGGTACCTCGCTGGCCGACAAAGCGTGGGGACGTGAAAGCGCCGTGTTCCGTATCACCGGTGTTATTTCCGTTATTGGTGGGTGGTTCCTCACCGCCGGCGTCGCTTTCATAGGTGCCGGTATTATTGTGACCATAATGCATTTCGGCGGCCAGTGGGCTATGTTCGCTCTCGTTGTGATTACCGTTTTCCTCATTATACGCAGCAACCGCCGATTCAGAAAAAAACAACAGGAGGAAACCGGCGACACCCTCTTCCAGACCATTCTCGCCACTACCGACAAGAAGGAGGCATGGAATCTGCTCCTTCTATACATCAACGAACACCAGTCGGCATTCCTTACCCTGGCAGCCGAAAACTACATCAACATCACGGACGCATTCATCAACAACAATGCCCGCATGCTGTCGAAAGCCGATAAAACTCTTTTCGCCCAGAAAAACATTCTCAAGAACTACCGCCGCAAGGAGACGCTATGCCTCAGACAGGTATCCCCTCAGACGGCCATGGAAAAAAGCGCCTGGTTCCATCTCGCCAACAACTCCTGCATGAACATCCTCTACAACCTGCGACGCATCAACGAGGTGTGCAAGGAACATGTGGAGAATAATTTCCACCTTCTTCCCGAAGCGGATAGCCGGGATCTGGAACTCATACGCACGCGCATACATATTCTTTTCAACGACACTCTGGAGATGCTACAGCGCAACGACACGGATGTGATACCGCTGCTACGCCGCCATTGCGACGGAATAAAAGATACCGTGTCTGACGTATACCACAAGCTTCTCACGCAGCTTCGCGACGGCGACCCCGAGAAGATGGCCGTGATGTATGTATATCTCAATGTCCTTCAGGAGACGCAGGAAATGGTGTCGGCTCTGCGCAAGTACCTGCGTGCCTACGCCAAGCTCCTCGACACCGGCTTCAGCAGCCGCCGTCAGTTAAAATCCAGCACTTTATGAGTCGGCTGAATGCAGGTCGAGAGAGATTCCCTTGGCCCATTCGGGTAGGGTATCGGCGGGACGCGACTTGATGAGACGCTTGAGGTCGGCGGCATATTTGTCGCGGTTGTCGTGCCATGGTGTCTCGGCCTTTATTGTCTTCCTCAGCCATATATAGAGTCCGGCATCCCGGCTGTTGTGTGGAAGCCGTCCCGTCTCACGGAGTACGGCTTCCACTTTCTCGCACTTCTGCCTGAAGATGTGTTCCTGGCCGTTCTGGGGCAATTCGCGCACGCTTTCAAGATAAGCAGCAAGCTCTGCACGCTGGTCGGCTCCTATATCTACCTTGCCGCTCACGATATTCTTGTACCACCGGCTCAATGCGCTCTCCGCCTCATCCTTGTTGGTGTACGGCAACCGCCGGTTGTTCTCTACAAAATCCCGGAACATCTCGAAACGCCGGTCAAACGACACCCGCTTTACCTTTACCGACTCAAGCGATTCCCATTCGGCATACTCCCGGCCCGTAAGTCCAATGCTGCCATCTTTATAATAGGTATACTTGCCGGGGCCCTCGAGATATATCAGCTGTGTGATGCTTTTCTGGTTGGTGCCGGGAAAATGCCGACGCACACGCCGGCTGATCTCTTCGAGCTTCAACGGCATCCCGCTGTCGGCCAACACCTCGGAGATATAATCCTTGAGAGTGCCGTGATAGAAGTCGGGCCACTCGCGCAACGC
>CABUTY010000130.1 GCA_902494595.1 uncultured Porphyromonadaceae bacterium
CCTTGCGGCTCGCCACTATAGCTGCCGTGGCGAGCCGCAAGGCGAGCTTTCCTGCCCCCGGGAGCCGGCATTACTGCTGCCACGGCTGCTGGAAGGCAAGCTTTCGATCCTCTTGCGCCCTCTTGAGCCTGATTTAGGCTAATTTTTTCAATCCTTTGTTTCCGCTGATTATCAGCGCTTTATGCAAATTTAAAAGCCCTGGCCTTAAAAAAATTGAGATTTTTTTGCTGAAATATTTGGCAGATTCGGAAATTGGTTGTAACTTTGCACTCGCAAACGGGAAACAAACCCCGCGAGTCTCGAAAGAAAGAGTTCCGACGAGAAGCCATCAATTCAAGGTGCGTTAGTTCAGCTTGGTTAGAATACATGCCTGTCACGCATGGGGTCACGGGTTCAAGTCCCGTACGCACCGCCGAGGAGAGAGGAAGAGCAGCAGCGTTAGTCTTGTACTACCTGTTGCTCTTTTTTCTTTATCTCACACATGTTTTCAAAATACAAAATCCCTCCATACTAACTTCAAAATCCCCTCTTCCATGCTAAATTCAAAATTCTCCTCCATTATTCAAAATTTCGCTCATGCGAAATTCTCTTCCATTATTCAAAATTTCACTCAACTCAAAATCCAACACTCCCAATATTCCAAATTCTCACATTCAAAATTAACCCATTCAAAATCCTCCTCTATTCAAAATTCAAATTTCAAAATTCAAAATTAATTCCCATGTCTATAGCCATTATCAACGGCCCCAACCTCAACCTGCTCGGCCGTCGGGAACCTAATATCTACGGCTCCGAGACCCTCGACGATACCCTTGCCGAGCTCGGTTTGCAATTCCCCGGCGATGCTTTCTCATTCTTCCAGTCAAACTCTGAAGGTGAAATCATCGACATCCTCCAGAAGGAAGGATATATGGCAGAGTGCAGGGGCATCATACTCAATCCCGGGGCTTATGCCCATTACTCGATAGCCATAGCCGACGCAATCCGGGCAATACCCGTGCCGGTGGTCGAGGTGCATATCTCCAACATACATTCGCGCGAGGAATTCCGTCACACCACCGTGACCGGCGCGGCCGCCGATGCCGTGATTACAGGCTGCGGCCGCTTCGGATACCGGCTGGCCGTGGAATACCTCCTGTCACTGCAGAAACAGCGATGAACCCCGAACTGGAAAGATATATCGAGCACCATAGCGGCAAAGAGCCGCTATGGCTCTACGAACTCAACAGGCGCACGAACCTGCGGCTTCTCAACGGACGCATGTGCTCGGGACAGCTGCAGGGACGGCTGCTGAAGATGCTCACGGCCATGATCCGGCCACATCACATCCTCGAGTTAGGCACATTCTCGGGATATTCGTCGCTGTCGATGGCCGAGGCCCTTGTCGGCAACGCCACCATCGACACCGTGGAAGCCGACGACGAGCTGGAAGACTTCATCCGCGAGGCTTTCGCAATGGCCCCGCCGGAGATAAGCCGCCGAATCACCCTCCACATAGGTCCGGCCCTCAGCGTAATCGACAGCTTCGATCCCGAAACCTTCGACATGGCATTCATCGACGCCTCGAAACGTGAATATCCCGACTATTATCGCAAGACATTGCCGCTGATCCGCCATGGAGGCTTCATAATCGCCGACAACACCCTATGGGACGGCCATGTCACCGACCCGGCATACGACCGCGACCCTCAGACCCGCGGCGTCCGCGAGTTCAACAGCATCGTGGCCGATGACCCGGCCGTCGAGAAGGTGATAATACCGCTGCGCGACGGTTTGTCGCTGATACGCAAACTATAAACGGACCCCCTGCGTTTTATCATAGGATGGCATGGCCCCATCCGTTCATTTCACTCCGAAGTCCCCCACTCACGACTCCGGTAAAATAAATTATCATGGAAGGCAAACGACAAGCAAAGATATCCCGTATGCTCCAGAAAGAGCTGGGAGAGATTTTCCGCAAAGAGACAGCCCGCATGGGCAATGTGTTGGTATCGGTAAGTCAGGTAAGGGTAAGCCCCGACCTGAGCATCGCCAAGGTATACCTTAGCATCTTCCCCCCGGAGAAGAGCAAGGAGATTCTGGAGAACATCAAGCGTCAGACCAAGACCGTTCGCTACGACCTGGCCCAGCAGGTCAAGGAGACGCTGCGCAAATGTCCCGACCTGCAGTTCTACCTCGACGACAGCCTTGATTACGCCGAGAACATAGACCGGCTTCTCGGCCATACACCCGGCGAGGCGCCGGCGTCACCCGTTTTAGAAGAATAATGGGCCGACTGCTACCGGCGATAATAGCCGGCAGATACCTGCGGAGCAAGAAATCGCATACGGCTGTAGGGGCTATCGCCACAGTGTCGGTGATCGGCATGGCGGTTGCCACGGCGGCCATTGTGTGCGTGCTGTCGGTATTCAACGGTTTCCGCAGCGTGATCGGCGAGCGCCTCGACACGCTGGCTCCCGATGTGCTTGCGGAGCCGGCCAAAGGGAAGGTGTTTGACAACGCCGAGCAGCTTGCCGCCGAAGTCGCGGCACTCCCCGGCGTGGAAGCGGCCACTCCGGTGCTTGCCGACAATGCCCTCCTCCTGTACAACGGCCGCGAGATGCCCGTGTTCCTCTCGGGCGTAAACCCCGCCGACTACAGCCGCGTCACCGACATCGCCGCGCTGATACCCAAAGATATGGGCCGCCTCCTCGAACCGGGAATAAGCCACGGCATACCACAGACCACGCTCAGCGTGGGCGTGGCCCAACAGATGGGCCTGTATCCCGGCGACAGGCTCCTCCTCTTCGCACCTCGGCGCAAAGGACGTGTGAACATCGCCAACCCGGCCACCTCCTTCATATCCGACTCGCTGTACGTGGCCGGCGTATACCAGGCCATGAGCAACGATTACGACGCTGACAGAATCATCACCGACATGGCCACGGCCCGGCGGCTCTTCCAGTACGACACACAGGCGTCGTCGCTGCATATCAAGGCTGCACGCGACGCCGACCCTGCCGATGTGGCACGCACCGTGGCGAAAAAACTTGGTGACGCTTTCACGGTAAAAGACCGTATGCGACAGCAGGAGATGAACTTCAGGATGGTGGAGATAGAAAAATGGGTATCATACCTTCTTTTGGGCTTTATCCTGATGATAGCCGGCTTCAACATCATCTCCACGCTGTCGATGCTCGTGCTTGAAAAGGAGCATTCACTGTCGACCTTATGGGCCATGGGTATGACACGCCGTCGGATAGGCTCCATCTTCGCGTGGGAGAGCTTCATGGTGGCACTTTTGGGCGGACTGTCAGGGATAGCCGTCGGCGTGGCGCTGACACTCCTGCAGCAACATTTCGGCATCATCAAGATTGGCGACGGCGCCTCGACAATACTCCCGGCATATCCCGTGAAACTCGTGGCCGCCGACATTCCCGCCGCCATGCTGCCGATATTGGCGATAGCCGCGGTGACCGCCCTGACGACAGCCCGATTCGCAAGGTCAAGAATCTGACCCTCACGTATATAGACCGCCGGAACCCCTGAAAAAAACCATGACTTTTCCCCTCAAAAGTTAAGACACTTTCATTTTGTCAAAAAATATCTGGTGAATATTTGTGGTTTAAAAATTTTATTGTAATTTTGCAAAAACAACAAACCAGAACAACATACTGACAAAACAGTGAAAAAGCCAAGCAAAAACCCCAGAACAATCGCAAAATTAAAACGATTAGAGCAACGTCCAATGGATAGATTAGACAACTTAGACAAGAAGATCCTGAACATCGTGATGGGCAACGCCCGCATGGCGTCGAAGGACATCGCCGAGCAGTGCGGAGTATCCCGCGCAGCCATCCACCAGCGCCTGCAGCGCCTCATCGACATGCGGGTCATCACAGGCTCCGGCTATGTTGTGGATCCCCACCGTCTGGGTTACAACACGTGCACCTACATCGGTGTATCTCTGGAGAAGGGTTCCCTCTACCGTGAGGCCGCCCAGCAGCTGGAGCAGATTCCCGAGGTTGTAGAGTGCCATTTCACCACTGGCCCCTACTCGATGCTCATCAAGGTGTATGCCTTCGACAACCAGCATCTCATGCAGCTCCTCAACGACAAGATTCAGCATATCCCCGGCGTTAACACCACCGAGACTCTCATCAGCCTCGAGCAGAGCCTTAACCGCCAGATATACATCCCCGTTGACCCCAACGCCCGCAAATAAGCCGACTACAGGATTATGGTAGTCCGCGTCCCTTCCGGGCACGAACATACTCATCATGCCCCGTCTTCACGCCGGGGCATTTCTTTTGGAGCCGGCTACCCAGCCGGCTCCCAACAATAACCATTATGAAGAAAAAATACCTATACATACTGCTGGCCACAGGTCTGCTGGCTCTCATTTCAGTGATGTTCTTCTTCCCCGACGACATAGAGGGGAACGTTCTCCAGCAACACGACACCATGCAGGGCCTCGCCAACGGACAGGAAGTGCAGAGCTATAAGGAAGCCACGGGCAACACCTCCCGATGGACCAATGCCCTCTTCGGCGGCATGCCTACCTTCCAGATTTCACCCTCCTATCCGGCATCCGACATGCTGCGGTGGCTCACCGGCGCCTTCACCCTATGGCTTCCCAACCCCGCGGGCCTGCTGTTCGCCATGATGTTCGGTTTCTTCATAATGTGCCTGTGCCTGCGCATCAAGTGGCCAACAGCCCTCTTCGGCGCCTTGGCATGGGGATTCTCCTCCTACTTCATCATCATCATAGGGGCGGGTCACATATGGAAGTTCGTGACGCTGGCATACATACCTCCCACCATCGGCGGCATAGCCCTCTGCTACCGTCGTAAATATCTGGCAGGCACGGCGCTGACG
Source organism: uncultured Porphyromonadaceae bacterium (assembly GCA_902494595.1). Lineage (GTDB taxonomy): Bacteria > Bacteroidota > Bacteroidia > Bacteroidales > Muribaculaceae > Lepagella. The sequence continues at coordinate 4,858 of CABUTY010000130.1, forward strand.
GCTCTCTTCGGAGCCCTGCAGCTCCAGAACAACCACCCCCAGATGACCTATTACTTCCTCTTTGTGGTGCTGGCCATGGCAATAGCATGGCTGTGGAAAGCCATCAAGGAGAAAAAAGCTGCCGGATGGCTGATAGCCACGGGATGCGTGATCGGCGCCGGCGCCCTGGCTGTAGCCGCCAACAC
>CABUTY010000131.1 GCA_902494595.1 uncultured Porphyromonadaceae bacterium
CGACACGATGTGCGGTCTGCTTGCAGGTCGTGCCGCCGAAGAGGTGTTCCTCGGTCAGATCGGTACCGGCGCCAGCGACGATCTCGAGAAATGCACAAAAATAGCCCGGTCTCTCGTACTCGTATATGGCATGAGCGATAAACTGCCAAATCTCAACTACAACGACTCTTCGGGTCAGGACATGGGCTTCACGCGTCCGTACAGCGAGGAGACGGCTCAGATTATCGACGATGAGATAAAACGTATCATCAACGAACAGTATGAACGCGCCAAGTCGATTCTTAAGGAATACGCCCGCCAGCATAACGAGATTCGCGACCAGCTTATAGAGCATGAAGTGATTTATCACGATGATGTGGAGCGTATCCTTGGCCCGCGCAAATGGGTGAGCCGTACCGATGAGATAATAGCTCTCAACAAGAAGCAGGAGGAAGAGGAGAAACGCACCAAGGCTCTGGGTATCGGCACCGACGCCGGCAAATTACCTGAACCTCAGGCCGTAACCGATGACGACGACGACGACACCCCTCCTCCGTTCGCTCAGAGAAAATAGAATCTGAAAATCCTCTTTATGCCCGGGTATAAAGAGGGATTTTCATAATGTGTATAGTAAATATCAACTGTTACAATCGGCGTATTTTTGGTAAATATAGCGCATTTACTTAAATAATTGACGCCAGTCGCCGTTTAAAATCATGTTGGAAACTGATTTTTAAATTTTGGTTTCCTCGATACTGAAACGGGTGTCCCGAATGCGGACAATATATATAGAGAGGAAAAGAAAGACAGAAAGAACCTAATAGAGAAGAAAATGAAGTACAGAACCATTTGGTATCCGGCGGCGATGGCATTATGTGTGCTGTCGCTAAGCTCGTGCAAAGGGAAACAGCAGGAGAACGTTCAGCAGATTCCTGAACTGGCGGTCATGACCATCGGTGAGGAGAACGCGCAACTTGAGACAGGGTTTCCCGCCACACTGAAAGGCACCAACGACGTGCAGATACATCCTCAGATTCAGGGCTTCCTCACGAAGGTATACGTAGAGGAAGGTCAGCAGGTACGCGCCGGACAGGTGCTCTTCACGATAGACCAGGTTACGCTCAAGGCGGCTGTCGACGCCGCCCAGGCGGCTGTGCAGGTGGCGCAGGCAAACGTTAATACCGCCACCACTAATGCCAACAACAACAAGATTCTTCTTGACAAGAACATCATATCGGCGCCGGCCTACCAGACATCGGTAGACGCCCTCAACGCCGCCAAGGCCCAGTACAACCAGGCTGCCGCCAACCTTGCCTCGGCACGCAAGAATCTGTCGTACTCGACGGTGACGGCTCCCATAAGCGGCCTCGTGGGAACCATTCCTTATCGCGAGGGTTCTCTCGTTTCGCCCCAGAGCGAGCTTACCGTGATTTCCAACAACAGCTCCATCGACGCCTATTTCTCGCTTAACGAGAAGGATATTCTGGCCCTTACCGACAACGGCAAGCGCACCATGCAGCAGGCCATTGCCGCCATGCCTCCCGTGACGCTGATGCTTGCCAACGGCGAGCGCTATGGCCGCCCGGGCAGAGTGGAGTCGGTTTCCGGCGTGATTGACCCGGCTACCGGTGCCGCTACCGCTAAGGCCGTATTCCCCAATCCCAACGGTATGCTCCACAGCGGAAACACCGGAAGGGTGATGATTCCCCAGGCTCATAACAACGCCATACTCGTGCCTCAGTCGGCTACATATGAGATGCAGGACATGAAATTCGTCTACGTGCTGGGCGACAGCAACAAAGTGCATTCGGCACCCATCACCATTGCCGAAGAGAACGACGGCAAGAACTATATAGTGATAGGCGGCCTGAAGCCGGGTCAGCAGATCGTCACTGAAGGCGTCGGTATTTCCGTCAAGGACGACATGGTAATCAAGCCCAAGAAATAATAGCGAGTTATGAAATTATCCACATTCATAAACAGGCCGGTACTGTCGACGGTAATATCCATCTTCATAGTACTGCTGGGCTTGTTGGGACTTATGTCGCTGCCTATCGAGCAGTACCCCAACATAGCTCCTCCTACCATCTCGGTATCGACCAACTACACCGGCGCCAACGCACAGGCTGTGCTCAACTCGGTGATTGCTCCTCTCGAAGAGCAGATCAACGGCGCCGAGAACATGGACTACATGTATTCGTCGGCTGCCAACAACGGCTCGGCGCAGATTCAGGTATACTTCAAGCCGGGCACCGACCCCGACATGGCGGCGGTGGACGTGCAGAACCGTGTGGCCAAGGCTGCCAGCCAGCTCCCCAGCGAGGTCAACCAGGTGGGCGTAATCACTCAGAAACGCCAGAGCTCAATGCTTATGGTGTTCAACGTCTACGACGAAACCGGCAAATACTCCGAGGAGTTCGTGGAGAACTATGCCGCCATCAACATCATCCCTGTGGTGAAGCGTGTGGAGGGCGTCGGCGAGGCCATGGTTATGGGTGCCGACTATTCCATGCGCATATGGCTCAAGCCTGAGGCCATGGCCTCCTACGGACTGATGCCCAGCGATATCACCGCCGCTCTTGCCGAGCAGAACATTGAGGCTGCTCCGGGTCAGTTCGGCGAAAACGGCGACCAGTCCTATCAGTATGTGATGCGTTACAAGGGACGTCTCACGGAGGAGAAGGAATTCAAGGACATCATAGTCCGCGCCACCCCCGACGGCGAGATTCTACGTCTCAGCGATGTGGCTGACGTGGAATTGGGACGTCTATCATACGGCTTCCATTCCACCACCAACGGCAAGATTGGCGTAGCCGCCATGATTATGCAGTCGCCCGGCTCAAACGCCACTCAGGTGGTCAAGGATATTCAGAAAGAGCTCGACAAATTCCAGAAAGAGGCTCCCGAGGGTATAAAGATCATCACCACCATGGACGTCAACGAGTTCCTCTTCGAGTCGATCCACGAGGTAATCAAGACCCTTATAGAGGCCTTCCTGCTGGTGTTCCTGGTAGTGTTCATCTTCCTGCAGGATTTCCGTTCGACGCTCATCCCGATGATTGCCATTCCTGTGGCTCTGATCGGTACATTCTTCCTGATGTACATCTTCGGGTTCTCCATCAACCTGCTGACGCTGTCGGCTCTTGTGCTGGCAATCGCGATTGTTGTCGACGACGCCATAGTGGTGGTGGAGGCCGTGCATGCCAAGCTTGACCAGGGCTACACATCGGCACGGCGCGCTTCCATCGATGCCATGAACGAGATTGCTTCGGCCATCATTTCCATCACGCTGGTAATGATGCTCGTGTTCATCCCCGTATCCTTCATGGGCGGAACATCGGGAGTGTTCTACCGTCAGTTCGGTCTTACCATGGCCATGGCCATATTCCTCTCGGCATTGAACGCCCTTACCCTCACGCCGGCCCTCTGCGCCGTATTCCTCAAGCCTCACAACGGCGAGGAGAAGAATCTCAAGGAGCGTATGAGGGATGCTTACGCCACTACCGGCGAAGTGGTGAAGAACACCTACAAAAAGCGTCTCGGCTTCCACTTCCCTCCCTTCGTGACATCGCTGCTTCTCTTGGCCGCTATCGTGTTCCTCGTGCTAGGATGGTATGAGTTCGAGAATGTGGCTCTGAGTGTGCTCGCTTACGCCGTGGCTATCCTCGCCGTGATCGGCATATTCCAGAAGAGCTTTATCGACGCCTTCAACAATGTGTTCGGCAAGCTGCAGAACAAGTACCAGAAATGGACAAATTTCTTCATCAACCACAAGATACTGAGTTTCTGCACGGTAGGCGTGGCCATGGCTGCGCTGGTAATCATGATGATGCGTACTCCTACTTCACTTGTGCCCAATGAGGACACGGGTACGATAATGGGCGTAGTGGACATGCCGCCCGCCACATCAATGGAGCGCACCAAGAGCATCATGGACCGCGTGGACTCGATATGCGGCACCATTCCCGCAATCAGCGTGCGTAATGCCATCACCGGCTACAGCTTCGTGTCGGGACAGGGCAACACCTACGGCTCATTCATCATCAAGCTGAAACCATGGAACGAACGTGACGCCAAGACCGAGTCGGCACAGGCGGTACTCGCACAGCTGTACCAGAAGACTGCCAGCGTGCCCGACGGCCGTATCATGTTCTTCCAGCCTCCTATGATTTCGGGTTACTCAGCCACTTCCGGCTTCGAGATCCGTCTGCAGGACAAGACCGGCGGCAACCTCGACAACTTCTTCAAGGTTTACCAGCAGTTTATCGCCGCCCTCAATGCACGCCCCGAAATCCAGATGGCATATTCAACCTTCAACCCGGCCTATCCGCAGTACCTTGTGGAACTGGATGTGGCAAAGATCAAGCAGGCCGGTCTGACACAGAATGCCATTCTGACCACTCTCCAGGGTTATTACGGCGGTATGTATATATCGAACTTCAACAAGTTCGGCAAGCTCTACCGCGTGATGATGCAGGCGAATCCTGAGGCCCGCGTGTCGCCGGAGACCCTGAAGCGTATCAAGGTTCGCAACGGCGCCACAATGGCCCCCATCGACAACTTCGTGAAGCTTACACGAGTATATGGTCCCGACATCATCAACCGCTTCAACATGTTCACGTCTATAGCCGTGACGGGTTCGCCTTCGCAGAACACCTCCTCGGGACAAGCCATTGCCGCCATCGAGGAAGTGGCCGCGCAGACTCTTCCGGCCGGTTTCGGATATGAGTACTCTGGTCTTACCCGCGAGGAGGCTTCGCAGGGTTCCAGCCAGACTGCATATGTGTTCGGCCTCGTGATTCTATTCGTATACCTGCTGCTGTCGGCACAGTATGAATCGTACATCATCCCGTGGGCAGTGATTCTCTCCGTGCCCTTCGGTCTTATGGGTTCATTCATCTTCGCCAAGTTAATGGGCATCGACAACAACATCTACCTTCAGATCGCGCTCATCATGCTTATCGGACTTCTTGCCAAGAATGCCATTCTGATAGTGGAGTTCGCGCTTGAGCGCCGCAGAGCCGGCGTAAGCGTTGTCAAATCGGCCATC
>CABUTY010000132.1 GCA_902494595.1 uncultured Porphyromonadaceae bacterium
GGGCGGGTTTCTGGCAGGGTGTCGATCAACATGCACCTCTCCGACGACGACCATGGCGTAAGGCTGTCGCGTCCGCTGATAGAATGGGTGATGGAAAACCTCACCAAGAATGCCGTCGACGCCATGCAGGGCGTCGGCAGGATAGACATAACCACCGGCGCCGACCACAACATAGCGTGGATTGAGGTAAAGGACACCGGTAAAGGAATAGCCCGCAAACATTTCAAAACCATCTTCAATCCAGGCTACACCACCAAGAAGCGGGGTTGGGGACTCGGCCTTACCCTCGTGAAACGAATCATTGAGGAATATCACGGTGGCAAAATCTTCGTCAAGGAGTCGGAACCGGGCGTCGGCACCACCTTCCGCATCGAACTCCGCACCGTCTGAGTCCACCTCCCAATCACACACTCTAAGGGATTGTCCTGGGAGTGCGCTTCATATTACTTAACTGTCCTTTTCTGAAAATTAGTGTGACCAGTTCTGTTAGCTCTCGGTGCAGTTCAGGTCAGTTCTGTGATACAAAAAAATATACAGTCAACCAAAATCTGGGAAAGACAACAATTTTGTGAAACTATAAACAACTTTGTTTGTCTCATGATTAAAGCCGCGCTTCCTGGCAGGAGGCGCGGCTTTTGGTAGAGTAAAGTGTGAAAGCTGTTATTTCACGATTGTCTTTATGCTTTTGTGGATGCCGTCGGCGGAAACGTCGATGATCGCGATGCCCTTCGTCATACCGTCGAGGCTCAGCCTGTTACCACGGGCAAATCCCAGACATTCGCCAAGAGCGCTGTATACGCGTATCTCGGCAGCGCCTTCGGCGCCAAGCACCTCCACTTCGTTGCCTATCACCCTGACGGCAAAGCCCTTCATGTCGGGACCTACGCAGTCAATGCCACTGAGTTCGCCGAGGAAGAAGGCCGGCTCTATGGCCTGGCGGATACTGTTGCCGCTCTCGTCCTCAAGCTCTATGCAGACGTCGAACCATCCCTTCTTGCCGGTAGCCGTCACCTTGTCGAGGTCGGCCTTGTAGGCTGGCGCGAAATAAGGCATGTCGCTGTGGCTGCCCAGGCTCTCCAGCTCCATGTCGCCATACTCGGCGGCATCATGGTGCTTGTACTGCACCTTCATTCTCTTCAGAGTGTTGGAGGGTGCATATACGCCGTCAGCCTTCTTGACGAAGTCGCCGGCCACAAGATACATCGCCGACCCTTTGGACTCGCTGTCGAGCATATGCGTCACCTTGTTGTCGCTGTTGCGGAACTGCATGTACTGTACCGCCGGACATACAAAGTCCTCCTTGCTGCTGTCGAAACTTACCCATGCCTTTGTGGAGCATGCCTGGCCGTCGATGCTGAACGGCGACGTCTCGAAAGTGAACTCGCATTTCCCTTTGAGCTTTCCTTTGCCTGACCAGTCATAGGCGATCCATTCGTCAATTGTCTCGTTGTCGCGCTCTTCCCACGGATTCTTGCCGATCTTCACCTCCTCGCCGTTGAACTTGCCGCTGAACTTGTTGAGGTAATAGTAGGTGGAGATGTTCTCGGAAGCGTATCCCATATGCGAGGGTTGTACGGAGAGAGCCAGTTTGTCGTCGTTGTCGGCATATTCGTCAGGCTCCAGAGTGTTGAGCATGGAGATATATACAGGCGAAGAGCCGAGAGGCGCGCTGATGTCGGCGGGATTGCAGCGTACCACGGGGTGCGTGAAGGCCTCCAGAGATGCCGGTGCCTGTACGGCATATGCATAGTCCCATGTGGGCTGCATGTATACCCTGCGGTCGTTCGAGTCGTCGTACATCTTGTTCATGTCCGTAGGATAGCTGTACTCATAATAGGCCGTACCCGCGGTTTCGGTCTTGTATACCATGTCGGTGAAAGAATAACCCACAACCGTCTGGAAACCGGGTATCTTCTTGGCGGCTTTTGGTTCGCAAAGCTGGATATCCTTGGCAATCATGCCCATGCCGCCCACGTGTTTGCCGTCAAGGTATTTGTCGAGTGTCACGCTGTAATCGCCGAGCGTGCTCTGATACTGCGACAGCCGTCCCGGCTCCGTCTGAACCACCGGCAGCTTAAAAAGACTGTAGTCGCCAACATCATTGCGAAACTCTCCCTTTGTCTTGACCGCCGACGGCAATTCGAAATGCTCTATGAAGAAATCCTTCTTGTTTTTGGTATCGGTGCCGGTGTTGACCACCGACTCCACGCCGATGATGAAGTTGTCGCTCAGGTCGTTGACGCGGTACACGAGGAAATCTTTGATGTCGGAGGTATTGCGGAACTCGTTTTCCACGACATTCCCTTTGGAGGCCACCGAAATCCATTCGAGCTGTCCGTACTTCTTATGGAACAGATAAGAATAAGCCCCGATAAAGAGAGCGTTACCCTCCTTGACCACTTCGTATTCCTTCTTGGAGATGTACTTGAAGTCGCTGAGCACAGCTTCCTGACCGTCGGGAAGAATATTGCGTACCTTGTATTCGTTGTTGGCGTCAGCAAGGTTGAAGGCCACGTCGACCGAGCCGCCGGCCGTTACATCTATGTCTTCCTTCACCACGTAAGTGACGCCGGCAAGATTATTGTATTTGCCGGTAGTACCCTTGATGTAGGTGTAATAAATCACGACACCGACATATTTACCCACAGGCACTTCCACGGTTCCGCCAGAAGATGTGGGGCCCACCTGTACGCTGGAAATGCCGTCGTCGCTGATAAGGTCGAATTTGCCGATTTTTACGGAATCCTTGGGAAAGGAGAAGGATACGTTGATATTGCCTGTTGAAGCGTCGTCGGCACGGGTAGAGACGTCAAGCGTGAGAGTGCGGATCGCGTTGCCGGAGGATGCGCTCACGGAGGTACCGTAATCGGAGATAGCGGCGAGCCCGAGAGCCTCGACAGAACCTTGCGTCTGTCGGGCGGGGGCGGCATGGAAGGTTGCCGCACACGTGCCTATGCCTGCACCTGCAAGCATGGCCGTAATCAGTAAGTGTTTTATCATATTATGTTGTTATTGTCGACGATGGCACGGGTATCACAGGATTCCATCGCCGGGTTGGTTAGTGTTGCGTTTGTTGTTCTCTTCCGCAAATTTACACAAAAACCATCAATATGCAAAACACTTCATCCGCAAGAACAAAAAAATGTAGTCGTACGGTTTATCTGCCGGGATTCTTGCCTTGGCCTCCCTGGCCCATTCCTCCTTGACCCCCTTGACCCTGACCGCCTTGGTTCTGGGCGCCTTGGCCGGCAGGTTTCTGGGAGTTGGCGGCGGCTGCCTGGGAGCCGATGTTGAGCCAGCTGTCGGTCCAGCCGTTGAGAGCGGCTGTCTCCTGCTGCAGAATCACCGTCGTGACCGGGTCAAGAATGGTGTTTACCCAGCGGAAGTTGCCATACTTCATGTTGAGCGACGTCATTATCCGCTGGCCCAGAGAGGGGCGCCGGCGACGCTTCTTCATCTTCTTCCATTCAGGCTTCCAGTTGTCGTTCCATTTGCGACCTTTCGACATCTGTGCCACCGTCAGCGGTTTCTGCTGCCTGCCGTCGCCAACCGTCATGTTGGCCGGCGGCATCTGAGCCCGGGAGCCGGGTGCATCCGGTTCAAGATAGTATTCCGGATTTATGTCGCAGGTCTCGCTGATATCCATGTCCACCTTGTACTGACCCGTACCCCATATGCGCGTGTCGCTATCCTTGTTCTCATATCCCACGAAGGAACGGGGCACGAGGAACGACTCGCCGGTGACGCTAACCACCTTCCCCATCCTTTTCATCTCGCCCACCTGCTTCTGGCTCAGATTGTAATGGGTGATGTTCTCATCGGTAGGATTGATATATACGAAATAGCCGGGGTACCAGTCGCCGGTCTGTATGTATGAGCCGTCGGGAATCTTGGCGGTAATGTCGAACTCGCCGAGCGGCTGGTCGTTGACAGCCTGAATGGCCTCGTTCATCCATGAGGAACTCACGCGTGCCTTGACGTTGAAGACGAGGTCCTTGCGCGAGTCGAACGAGAATGGTATGCGCAGCGACGAATTGGCGCTCGTCAGCGAATCGTTGGGTATATTGCAGAGATAGGGATTGAAGAAGAGGTGGTCAACCACCACTTCAAACTTGCTGTGGTGGATCATTCGGTTTCGTCCCACGTCATCCTTGCGCAGCGAACATTTCATGTCGAACACCAGAAGGCGTTCCCTCTTGTTGGTGGCGGGATTGTTGTAGGTGAGGAACTGCTGGCAACCGAAGCCGTCGAAGACTATGCTGTCGAGGTCCATGGCGCCGCGGGTGGAAGTGGTGGCGTAGAAGTCGGTGATCTGCCGCTGCATGGGCAGATGCTTGGTATAGCGGCAGTCCTTGCGGGCCTGCTCCATCCAGTCCTGTTTCTTGTCGCGCAAAGTCTCTATGAGCCAGTTCACGCCCGTCTGGAGAATTTCGGCGCTGATGCCCGAAATGGAACCGATCACCGTGTTGCGGTATGCGTTCTTTATGCTGCGCCATGAGTCGCCCAAAATGCCGCGGGTGCTCACATTCTTTCCCAGAGACAATAGCGTGCTGTCGCTGTTCTCGTAGACTATCACGTTGAACTCCTGCGCGGCGTCGGCACTGTTGACGGCGCCTCCAGGCACCGTATGCTGACCATACGCGGCGCTCCCCGTATACCCGAGGATAGCTATTACCGCAAATATCGTAAAAATGAATCTCATTCTTGTTTTAATTCAAAATTCAAAATTCAAAATTCCAAATTCGTCAGATGTCGTCGATAAGTATGAAGGGTGCCCACATCGACGGCTTGGCGAAGGGGGTGGTGGTGCGTGTCTTGCCGGTGTCGATGCGCACGGAAGTCATAGTGGCCGGGTCGCACCGTGAGGTGGTCACGGGCACTTCCCGCTTGAAGTCTCTCACCGTGTTGCGCGCCAGATGGAAGGCGTCGTATTTCGACATCCCCTTGTTGAGGGCATCGTAGAAGGTAGTCATGAAGAGGAGAGTGGCATTGTCGTTGACCTCCCAGAGAGTGGCGACCACGGTA
>CABUTY010000133.1 GCA_902494595.1 uncultured Porphyromonadaceae bacterium
GATGCGTGGCTTACGCGATCGTGACTTCTTCATCTTCAGACTCGTCAAACTATACGCCTGAACTTTAACATTTCAAATCCCCAATTTTAACAAATGCACCGGATTTTCGGCTTGACCCGCCCAAGCCTTTTTTTTGCATTTACAATTTTGCTCCTCTCAGCCTGCGGCTCCGTTTTAGGCATCTCAGAACCGAACCGGAACTGTACCGATGGGACAAAAGAGGGAAAGGTTGATTCCGGGAGGAATCAACCTTTCAATGATGACTTTCGTCTATGCTGTCCTTGTGTGTTCAGATTACTGAGCGGCGGGAGCCTCAACAGTCTCAACGGCAGCAGCGTTTACGGTGTCACCGGCGGGGGTAACAGCCTCAACGGCAGCAGCAGCAGCGGTGTCACCGGTTGTGTCAACAACCTCAACAGCCTCAGCGGCGATGATGGAATCTGAATCTACGGCCTCAGCCTGCTTGTTGCCATTGCAAGCAACCATTGCTACGCTGAAAAGAACAGCAAGCGATAAAACTACTTTCTTCATTTCGGTAAGTTTTAAAATAATTGAACAATGTTTGTGTCTTCCCGGAAGCGACTCCGGCGAACTTCTCAATCAGACCCTCGGGTCTCCTCTCAAAGTTCTGACTCAAAAACGTTGCAAAGGTAATATAAATTTTGTTATCCGGGATAATTTTTTCGGATTTTTTTATTTTTACCCTGAAAATCCTCGATATTTAACTGTTTTAACTTAAATATTCGGGCAATATTAACGATTGCGACGTGTCTGTCATGATTGTCAGCGAACCACCACCTTGCGCGACTGGTCGCCGCAGCGTACCACGTAAATACCGGCGGGAACCTTCACCGAACCGTCGCCCTGGAGTGTGGCGGCCTTGTAGCCCGACAGGCTCCAGACGCTTACCGGCGTTGTGCTGCCGCTTACCGTGATGGTGCCCGGCGTCACGTTGACCTGGAACATGCTGCCGTCGGCGATGATGTTGTCGACAGCTCCCACATTCTTGCTCGATACCACGGCATAGCATCCGGCCTCAACGGTTACCGTCTTGGCGGCGGCGTCGTAGACGGGCGTCGATCCGTAGCTCTTCGACGATACCCAGTAGTCGTCGTTGTTGTCGCTCTTGAAGTTGACGGTGATGGTCATCGTGCCGCTGGTCTGCGGGGTGATGGCGCAGTAGAGCTCACGGTCTCCGCTGGTGGTGACGATGGTGCGTCCCTTGGCCCAGCTTACGCAGCTGTTGGCGAAGTTCTCTACAGGCTGGAAGAGCTCCGGGTTGCCCAGACGCAGAGCGATAAGCTCCTTGTAGCTGTCGAAGAGTCCCTTGTTGTCGGGGTTCTCGAGCAGATTCCAGTTTACAATCTTGGGGCCGGTGTTGTTGTTGCTGCCATCGGCTGTCTTGGTGCTCTGGTCGTTACCCATCTCGGAGAACATCCATATCATGTGGCTACCGGGCACGAGGAGCATCTGGGCGGCTGCGGAGCCGCAGCGCTGCATGGCGGCGGCATGGTTGTCCTTGACGCCGGCGGCACCCCATTTGATCTGCTTGTAGGCGAGGCGCTCCTCGTAGTGGCTCTCAAGATATGCCACCGTGGAGCCGGCGGTACGCCCATATTTCACGGCATCCATGCCTGTGAGCGATGCTCCTGAGGAGTAGCCCATGGCATACTGGCAGCCTGCATAGTTGAGGTTGGCCCAGTTGAGCTCCCCATCCTGTGCCATCTCGTTCTCCTCTTTCTGGCCGGCAAGGTTCTCGTTGATGAAATATGCCTGGGGATTCACCTCGCGCATATAGTCGTGGAGACGTTTCATGCGCTCCACGCGGCTCTTGTTGTAGGCGCCGGTGGCGTCGGCCGACGAGCTCGCATACGAGTCATTGTCGCCGAGACCTTTAACCAGGTCGAAACGGAAGCCGTCAACACGGTATTCCTTAAGCCAGAACTGAAGCATGTCGCGCCACTGCTCCTCCACCAGAGGATAACCTTGGTTCCAGTCGTTGAGCACATTGAAGGCATGGGGAGCGTTGACATTGTAGAAGGGGTTTGTGCCCGAGCGGTAGAGCTTGTACCAGGGATGGTTGCCGTCGCTCTGGTTGAACACCACGTCGAGCAGTACGGCTATGCCTGCCTCGTGACACTTGTCGATGAACTCCTTATAGTCCTGCGGCGTGCCGTAGGCCTTGTCGACGGCAAAATAGTAGTTGGGGTTATAGCCCCAGGAGATGTTACCGTTGAATTCGTTGATGGGGAGGAGTTCCACGGCGTTGATGCCCAGTTCCTTGAGATACGGTATTTTCTCGATAGCCTGGCGGACGGTTCCGTTGCCTTTGGCCTCACCCTCGGTGCCGGTGAAGTCGCGGAAAAGCATCTCGTAGATTACCAGCTGGTCCTTGTCGGGGTAGTTGAAGTTGCCACCCTTCCATTCATAGTCGAGAAGGTTGTCGGCATAGTATGAGAGGAATACGCCGTTGGGCACCTTTCCTTCGGGATACTTGGGCATGCCGGGATATATCTCCTCGGAGATGTAGCGGTCGTTGGAGGGGTCGAGCACCAGGCGGCAGTAGGGGTCGGCCACGTTGGTCTTGCAGTCTACATTGTAGTAATACGAGAATGGGCCGCTGATCTGGGCGGCGGGAATCGTGGCCACGAAATAGCGGAACTTGGAGCCCTGGATGTCGCGGTCGTAGTATTTGCACTCGTTGGCGGCGGTGGGCTTGAAGTCGTTCCAGGAACCGAGCACCACGCATGCCTCCTTTTCGGGAGCGGGGAAGCAGAAGGTATAGCTGCCGTCGGCATTCTTGGTGACGCCGTTGGCCGGAAGACTTCCCTCATAAGGTTTGGCCTCGCCTATGTAGAGCATGTTGAAGTTTCGGCCTATGGTCTGTGAGCCGTTGGAGGCAGTGGCCTTCACGACATATTCGCCGGGACCGGTGAAGGTGTAGGGCACTTTCAGCTCCTTGACCTTTGAGGCTGTGCCTACGGGAGTGTCGTTGATGGAGATGGTTATGTCGGCCTCCTCGGTGGTGGTGGCTGTGAAGGTGATCTTGGAGGTGGCCTCATTGATTACGTAGCTGAGACGGCTCTGGCGGAAAGCCAGCTGGAAGCCGCCGTCGGCGATGTCGACGAATATGTCGCCACCACCTTCATCAACGCCTTTCTTCGAGCCGTTGGAGTTGCGGAACACGAAGCAGAGACGCGTAATGGTCTCCTCGGGGCTTACGCCGTAGTATTCGCGCAGATTGCCCAGATAAAGCTTCCACAGATTTTCCGACACATATTCGAGCTGGTATTTCTCGGAGTTCTGCTCCCATTTTGGAGCATACTTCCATGATTCGGTCTGGCCGTCGGCCGACACGATGTCGACGCCGGTATGGGCATAGATGGCGTCGCTCTGGGTCAGTCCCATAAGACCTTTGTTGCCTTCGTCGGCGTGAAAATAAATCACGGCGTCGGTGGCATCCTCCTGCAACGGGTCGGGGGAGGTGGTCACAACCTGGGCATACGCGCCGATACAGGGTATCAGCAACCCAAGTAGCGCATAGATGAGTTTCTTCATGATTTTGATTGTTATTTTGATTTTCTATATGATTTTTTCTCTTTGTTCTTTTTGGAGGGGAGGGGTTCGGCCAGGAGGGCCACTTCAAGCACCGGGGTGTCGAAATAGAGACCCGGGCTGAAGCAGTGGTATTTGAAGAATTTTGTCTGGTCGATTTTCCTCAAGGCGTGCAACGGCTCTTTAACGGCGAAAGGTTTGTCTTTCTTGTATGCTATTGCCTGGAAAACGATTCTTTCGAGCGTCGAGAGGTCATCGCGGGAGAGGCGTTTGAGGTCGGCAATCTCGTTAGGTGCCACTTCGCCGGCGGCGAAGGGTTCCCATTCGCCGCGTTGCGGCGAGGCCGTGAGCAGCTGATAGGCCAGGAAATAGTTGGAGTCGTTCACCAGCGCTATGTTGAACATGGTGGTGTCGAGTTTGCGGGCATCGTCGGGTTCGAAGGCCAGCACCACGTTCATGGCGTCGCCATAGGAGGTTTCCTCTATGGGGAAGTCCTCCTCCTCGTGGGCGTCGGCGCCGGTAATGTCGGCGGGTGCAGGTCGGGTGGCAGATGTCACTGCTGGTGTCAGTTCCGGTTTGTTGCGTTTGGAGGTGCGGCCCGTGTCGAAAGCCTGTTGGTCGAACATCAGCTTGGCGCCCGTGTTGACATGTCCGGCGGGGAGCACCACCACCAGCTCGTTGACAGCCACAGGACGCTCGAAGCCGTCGTCGTCGACATAGGCCAGTTTGCCGTCGACGCGTGTCACCACGCCGCCGCCTACCTCACTAAGGTATCTTACTGTATCTCCGGGTCTTACCATGGCTCATTCTGCTTTGGGGTATTCTCTTCGTAACGGCTTGCCTCCTCGGCTTCGGCCTCTTTCTCGCGGCTTTCGTAGGCATCCACTATCCGCTGTACCAGAGGATGGCGCACTATGTCCTTCTTTTCGTATTCAATCATGCCGATGCCCTTGACGCCGCGAAGGATGCGCAGGGCATTCAATAGGCCGGAACGCACGCTGCGGGGTAGGTCAATCTGGGTGATGTCGCCGGTGACAACCATCTTTGAATTGACGCCCAGACGAGTGAGGAACATCTTCATCTGGTGTGTGGTGGTGTTCTGTGCCTCGTCGAGGATTATGACGGCGTCGTTGAGCGTGCGTCCGCGCATGAATGCCAGAGGTGCAATCTGTATGGTGTCGGAGTCCATGTACTCCTTGAGTTTCAGGGGAGGGAGCATGTCCTCGAGGGCGTCGTAGAGGGGTTGCAGGTAGGGGTCGATCTTATCTTTCATGTCGCCGGGGAGGAAACCGAGTTTCTCGCCGGCCTCCACGGCTGGCCGGCTGAGAATCAGACGTCGGCATTCCTTGTTCTTGAGGGCTCTTACGGCGAGGGCTATGGCTATATATGTCTTGCCGGTACCGGCGGGGCCGA
>CABUTY010000134.1 GCA_902494595.1 uncultured Porphyromonadaceae bacterium
CCATGTCGCGGTAGCTGTCGAGACAGCTGCTGAATATCTGTTCCATCTCCTCGATGGTCTCCGACACGAGGACCCTCTGCAGGTCGCGGCGCTGCATGGGAAGCCCGGCGATGTCAACCCATTCGTCAAGTTCCTCTTTCGGGCTCTTCGAGGAGAATCCTTCGGGAATATGGAGGCTCAGATATTTGAAGATACCGAATTTGTAGAGCACGAGAGCACGTTCAAGGGAGGCACGCGAGAACTTCATGCCGCGGTAGCGGATCATACGGTCATCGTCGGCGGGTCGCAGCAGGAGGTCGTTGATGACGGCGATTGCGGTGAGCATTTTCTCCACGGTCATGGGATTGAGGACGTCGAACACGAGCCGGTCGCGCAAAGGCATCTTGCGACGCAGGCGTCGGTCGCGCGAGGGCCATTTCTTCTCGTCGCGCATGAGGCCGCAGCTGCGCAGCATCATGCCCGGCACCACCACCGTGGCTCCCTTCTCGTCGCCGAAAAGATAGCTGAAGGGGAACTGCGACGAATCGGGATGAGTCTTGTGCTGCCCCATGAGCAGCGAGAAAGCCCCGATTTTCGCGCCTAGCATGAGATAGGAGAAAGAGCTGGTCTTGACACCACGCTCGAGGATACCCCAGTGCACGGGTCCCAACTTGTACATATGGTTGCTCTGATTGGTACCTGAGCCGGCGTTCATGAACGACGTCTGGCATCCGATAAGGAGCGACGACTTGTGCATGGACACGGTGTAAGGGCCGGCGAAGAGGGCGCATGCCTCGCCGTTCTCCAGGTGGCAGTTGGCGAAGAAGAGGGAGTCGTGGGCAGAGAAACCTTTGGCAACGATGGCACCCTGGCCGATGAAGGAGTTGCGGATGATTGCGCCGGAGTCGGCCACGCCATCCTCGATGATGAAGTTTGCGGCGTCGACGCCTTCGCCCACATACGCGAGGCATTTGCCCGGGGCAGCGTTGTTGACGATGGTGCCGTTGATCAGCGACATGGCGCCGTGTATGGTGACCTCATTCCCCACCTGCACGTTGATGAGCACCTTGCAGCCGCGGAGAGTGGCATGATGACCTATGGAGTTTGGCGCCGAGAATCTGACGAGCCAGTCGGAAAGACGGGGAGTGAGATGGTTAGCGGCCCATTTGGGCATACGGGCCATAAGGAGGGCGAGCTGTGCGCTGAGCCCGGGGAATATGGTTACGGGCCTTGTGCCTGTCTCGTCGAGGACCTCCACCACGGTACCTACGCCGCAGCGGGTCTCCGGCTCGAACTCTATGCGGCCGCAGTCGATAATGCGCGCATGGTCGCCGACATGGCAGTTCTTGAGCACATCGCCGATGTTGCCCACAGCCACATGGTCGCCGAGCACGCAGTCTTCAATGCGGGCATTCTCCACGCGGTCGCCGGCGGCAGGGTCCATGGCTCCGAGCTCCACATGCCCGTCGAAACGTACATGCCGCACGCAGCTGAGGTCGGTGGCGTCGCTCACATATATGCTCTCCCAGCTCCCCGAGGTGCAGCCCTGCTCCTCAAGTTGCCGCTGTTCCCACCATTCCAGTGGCCTTTTATATTTGTCAATCATGATTCGGCGTCGAGGTCTTCGTATTTCTGATAGAGGAAGTCGTTATAGGGGAAGCGTTCGGAGTGAATCTCGCGTGCCTTGTCGTAGAGCTTCTGCTTGAGCTCGTCGATATTCACCTTCTCCTTGGCCGATATGAAGATGCAGTTGTTGTCCATTTTCGACATCCACGTTTTCTTGAGTTCGGGCAGAGAGATGTTTTCCCTTGTAGGAGGAGTGAGGTCGTCGGGATCTTTGGGGGTATATGAGAAGGCGTCAATCTTGTTGAACACCATAATCATAGGTTTCCTCACGGCGCCGCACACATCGGCGAGGGTCTTGTTGACCACCTCGATCTGCTCTTCGAAGTTGGGGTGCGATATATCCACCACATGCACGAGCACGTCGGCCTCGCGCACTTCGTCGAGGGTCGACTTGAAGGAGTCGACCAGATGCGAGGGCAACTTGCGTATGAACCCCACGGTGTCGGTGAGGAGGAAGGGGAGGTTCTCCACCACCACTTTGCGGACTGTGGTGTCGAGGGTGGCGAAGAGTTTGTTTTCGGCGAAGACTTCCGACTTGCTGAGGAGGTTCATGATTGTAGACTTGCCGACATTGGTATATCCCACGAGAGCCACCCGGGTAAGTTTGCCACGGTTTTTGCGCTGTACTGTTTTCTGGCGGTCAATGGCTTTGAGTTCCTCCTTGAGGCGAGAGATTCTGTCGAGGATAATACGGCGGTCGGTCTCAATCTGGGTTTCACCGGGGCCACGCATGCCGATACCGCCACGCTGCCGCTCGAGGTGAGTCCACATACGGGTAAGGCGAGGGAGGAGATACTGGTACTGAGCCAGCTCCACCTGCGTGCGGGCTGTTGCCGTCTGGGCGCGTTTGGCGAAGATGTCGAGAATCAGGCTTGTGCGGTCGAGAATCTTGACCTTCAGCTCCTTCTCTATGTTGGCCACCTGCTTGGGGCTCAGCTCATCGTCGAAAATCACCAGACCGGTGTCGTGTTGTTCCACGTAGTCGCGCAGTTCCTCGAGTTTGCCTGTACCCACATATGTGCGCGGATTGGGATAATCGAGGCGTTGAGTGAAACGAGCTTCGGGCTCGGCGCCGGCCGTCTCGGCCAGAAATGCCAGCTCGTCGAGGTATTCTTCGGTCTTGCGCTCATCCTGGTTGCGCGTCACGAGGCCTACGAGCAGTGCCTTCTCGTTGCTTTCCTCTATTATAATATTGTCTTCAATCATATTCTTAGAACGTCGTGCGGGGCCGCGGGTTTAAGGAACGTGCTTTAAAGCAGAGAAAGGGAACGCTGAGCGCTCCCATTCCCTGTATGTGATAGAGGCGCGAGTTATTTCTTCACTTTGTTGTAGCGGGCGTTAAGACCTTCCACGACTTCGTCGGTGATGTCGAGAGCCGGGTTGATGTAGAGGGTAGCCCCCTTGAAGAGGATGGCGTCGTAACCGCGCGACTTATTGTAGTCTTCGATGAAAGCCTTTATAGAGTCGTTGACGGTTTTCTGTGACAGCATGGACAGCTGTTCGAAGTTGCTCTGCAGCGACGCAGCCTGTTTCTGGGCTTCGTTCTGAGCGCCGGCGAGGTTGCGCTGGTCGGCCTCATAGCTTTCGCGGGTGAGATAGCCGTTGTTGTTCATCTTGTTCTGCATGGTGTTGGCCATGCTCTGCAGACGGTTCTCGTGCTTGCGCATCGTCGACTCCATGCTCGACTGCATGCGCATCATCTCCTCATTGTAATCCTTGGCGAGGTTGTACCTCGAGAGAATCGTGTCAAGGTCAACGTAACGGTAGTTGGGGAGAGTACCCGCCTGTTTGGCGTTGACAGTCTTGGCTGCCGGAGTCTTGCTCTCCGCCTTTTTCTCGCCGCACGCGGTGACACCCATAGATGCAACCCCGGCTATCAGGGCTATGAGCGCGGCGTTTCTGTAGGTTCTTTTCATTATCTGTCGATATGTTTAGTTGTCGCGGCGCCGACTCCCGTGGCGGTGAAGGCTCCGTGACCCGTAAAACGGTATCAAAAGCAAAACGAACGTGATCACAAGAATGGTGATAATCAGTAGCGTCAATTTCACTTCCTATACTTTTTGGTGTGTGCCCGGGAGACTTGCCGTAAGACCCCCGTCTTATTATTCACTTGCAAAATTAGTAAAAAAAGATAAAAAAACGGTTTTGTTCGGGAATATTTTGTTAACTTTGGAGTCGAAGGCCGAGGTAAAACTCCTGCGGCACTACCATGAAAATTATATAACCTGCTGAAAAGCAATAATATAGACAACATTATGGAAGTAAAAGACCTTAAGCCGGAGTTGCTCTGGAAATGTTTCGACGAGGTGACGAAGATTCCGCGTCCGTCGTGTCATGAAGAACAGATACGCGAGTTTCTTGTAAAATTCGCGAATGACCATGGGATAGAAGTCAAGACCGACAAGGTGGGGAATGTGGTGATGCGCAAGGGAGCCACGCCGGGCCATGAGAATGCGCCGACGGTGATTCTGCAGGCCCACATGGACATGGTGGCCGAGAAGAACAATGATGTGGAGCATGATTTCCGCAAGGATCCGATACAGACATATGTCGACGGGGAATGGGTGAAGGCCAAGGGGACAACCCTGGGCGCCGACAACGGCATAGGCGTTGCCGCCGGTATGGCCGTGATGATCGACCCCGACCTGGTGCACGGTCCGCTGGAATGCCTCTTCACTGTCAACGAGGAGATAGGTCTGGAAGGTGCGCAGAACATAGGCAAGGACATGATATCGGGCGACATGCTTCTGAATCTCGACAGCGAGGACGACGGCGAGATTTTCGTGGGCTGCGCCGGCGGTATCGACACGACGGCCGACTTTGAGTACAAGCGTTCGTACACGCCGGAGAACTTCGAGTATATGCGTGTGTCGGTCAGCGGGCTGCTTGGCGGCCACTCGGGTTCCGACATCAATCTGGGCCGTGCCAACGCCAACAAGCTCATAGCCCGCTTCATATGGGACTGCTCCCAGCGCTGGGACATCACCGTATGCAGCATCGAGGGCGGCAACCTCCGCAATGCCATCCCGCGCGAGGCTTACGCCGTGTTCGGAATCCACTCGAGCCATCAGGAGGAGCTCAAACATCATCTCAAGAAATATTACGAAGCCATTCTCAACGAGTTCAGCGGCGTGGAGCCGTCGATGAAGCTGGTGGTTGAGAAGGCTGAACGCCCTGAATACTGCATCGACAGCGAGACATCTCTGCGACTGGTACGTGCGGTATATTCGGCGCCTCACGGCGTGGCATCCATGAGCCGCGACATAGAGGGACTCGTGGAGACATCCACCAACCTGGCCTCCGTAAAGATGATCGGC
>CABUTY010000135.1 GCA_902494595.1 uncultured Porphyromonadaceae bacterium
GTAAGGATATATTTCAGGATTGGTGATATTGCGGGGGTTGAACTCTCTGTTGCCTCCCGCCAAACCGGAGAAAGGCACCCTGCTGATGTTATGCCAGTCCTCCTGTCCATCCGGCATTACTTTCGTATAACGGTAAAGTATATCCACATCGGGATAAGCCTTTTCGGGGAGTTCCATCACGAGCACCACCGTATCGCCGCAGAGGGCGTTGAAGTCGGTTTCTGTCTCGGCGTTGACGCGGCGCGGTTTCTTTTTCGACGATTTTACATAATACTCCGTCGGCACCTCAGTCTCGATGTTGAGGTTGTTGGCCTCTGTTCCCCAGGGTATGAACTTTACGCTCTTGACAAACGACCATCCGTCGGTGGTCTGCGAGTTTGTCACGTACCATCCGCTCTCTCCATTGTTCATACTGAAAAGGAGTAAACCGTTATTATATTCAGTGATATCGGTCGACCATACTCGATGTCCCCAGGGGTTGATGAAATCGACACGTGTGCCGACGCTTGGATTCTCTACGACGGCGGTGGCGCCAATCCCTGACAGCAATGTCATCAATGCTGTCGCCATGATTTTTACTGCTGCTTTCATTCTACAAGGATTTTAAATGTTAACGATCCGGCGGCTACGGTATATATGCCTTTGCCGTAACGATTCAGGTCGATTTCGGTATCAGCGGAGATGGTGTTGTCGTAGGCCACGATGCCGGATATGGCGGCCACGGTGACATGCACAGGTTCCGAAACGCGGCTTATGCGCATCACGCCGTCGGTGACGATGACGCCCATTTTGTCGCCGGCAACCTCATTGATCGCGCTGAGGCCGGAGAAGTTGATTTCGTCAATCTCCGACAGGAGCATCTCGCAGAGAATGGCGCCTTTGGCCACGCCATCTTCCACCACGGGAATGGGACGCCCATCCTCGGCAAGGGCGGTTTGGCCGGTATAGGCATAAAATACCGAGGCCGGATAGGCCGGCAGATTGCCATAGTAGGAGGCGGCGGCGTTTTCTGTGACTTTGACATCCAGAGTCTCGCCCTTGACCGTGCGGATATGCATCATGCAGTCTTCGCCCATGGCCGGCAATGCCAGTCCCAGTATCGCCAGGATGACAAGTACCTTCATGTAGATTTTCTTCATGATCAGTTCGAAATTTGATTTATACTATGATTAGATTTATACCAATGATGTGGTATCAGGATTGCATACGGGTACAATCTTTCTGCAAAGTAAGCAAAAAGAATCCAAAATCACTCCCGCCAAATCTTAAATAATGTTAAATTTTAAATTTTGAATGTTGAATTATTTGCTGCGCAGGGATTTGGTTATGCTGACAAGTAATTTTAGTAATTCGATGCAGTCGGCGTTAATGCTGTCATATTCTGATTTGCCAAGATATTCTGTCCTGTATAGTAATTCGAGCCAATACTCGGTCTACCGTGCCTCTTTGAGTGCGATGTAGACTTTGGCTTCGAAATCCTTGACCGAGATTCCTTCCTGAGCCTCATTGAGGTTGGCACCGATAGATGTGCCACAGCGAAGCAATTGTTTTGAGAGCACAAACTCCCCCTTTTCTGAGCATAGATACTTATAAAGCTTTATAATGCGCACCGCAAAATCCTTAGATTTCATCAGCACTACATTATCCCCCTTCCGGACCATAATTTTGAATAATTTTGAATTTTGAATGTTGAATTTTGAATATCCCTTTTCTTGCTCAAAATTCAACATTCAAAATTCAACATTCAAAATTTTTGGTTACTCCCACTCGATGGTGGCTGGCGGTTTGGAGGAGATGTCGTAGACTACGCGATTGACGCCGCGCACCTTGTTGATGATTTCGTTGCTGACTTTGGCGAGGAGCTCGTAGGGGAGGTGTACCCAGTCGGCGGTCATTCCGTCGGTGGATATTACTGCGCGGAGAGCCACGCAGTTCTCATATGTGCGCTCGTCGCCCATCACGCCCACACTCTGCACGGGCAGAAGCATCACGCCGGCCTGCCATACATTGTCGTACCAGCCCGACTCGCGCAGATTGTCGATGAATATCTTGTCGGCCTGCTGAAGGATACGCACCTTTTCAGCAGTGACATCGCCGAGGATCCGTATGCCGAGGCCGGGACCCGGGAAGGGATGACGCCCTAAAAGAGCGGGGTCGATACCCAAAGCCTTGCCTACGCGGCGCACTTCATCCTTGAAGAGGAGGCGCAGTGGCTCAACAACCTGCAGGTTCATCTCCTTGGGAAGACCGCCCACATTGTGGTGGCTCTTGATGGTGGCCGAAGGACCTTTCACCGAGCAGCTCTCGATGACATCGGGATAGATGGTACCCTGGCCCAGCCAGCGGGCACCTTCCACCTTCTTGGCTTCTTCGTTGAACACCTCCACGAAGTCGCGGCCTATGATCTTGCGTTTCTGCTCAGGATCGGTGACTCCCTTGAGGTCGGCATAGAACCGGCCGGAGGCATCCACACCGGTCACGTTAAGCCCCATACCCTTGTATGAAGCCAGCACATCGTCGAACTCATTGGCGCGAAGCAGACCATTGTTGACGAATATGCAGTGGAGGTTCTTGCCGATAGCCCTGTGCAGGAGCACGGCGGCCACCGACGAATCCACGCCGCCTGAGAGACCCAGGATCACCTTGTCGTCGCCGAGGCGTTCCTTGAGTTCGGCCACGGTGGAGTCGATGAACGACGCCGGGCTCCATGTGCCCGCGCAGCCGCATATCTCCATCACGAAATTGCGCAGCAGCCGCGGACCGTCGGTGGAGTGAAACACCTCCGGATGGAACTGAATGCCCCACGTCATCTCGCCGCCGATATGATAGGCGGCATATTTTACCGTATCGGTGGAGCCGATTATTTCATAATTTGCCGGCGCGGCGGTGATGGTGTCGCCGTGCGACATCCAGACCTGTGTGGGCGAGGGAAGGCCATTCATCAGCGGATCCCCGGGGGCAGTCACGGAGAGCATGGCGCGGCCATACTCACGGCTGGGGGCTCCTTCAACCTCGCCGCCGTAGGCGTAGGCAAGATATTGGGCCCCATAGCATACGCCCAGCAGCGGCAGCTTTCCCTTTATCTCCGACAGGTCGGGCACGGGAGCCTCCGCATCGCGTACCGACGACGGACTCCCCGACAGTATCACACCCTTCACATCGGCGTCGATAGCCGGTATTTTGTTGAAGGGGTGTATCTCGCAATATACGTTCAGCTCGCGCACGCGCCGCGCTATTAGCTGCGTGTACTGCGATCCGAAATCGAGTATCAGAATCTTCTCCATTATCCTTCGGCTCTTGAATAGTTTGGTGCCTCCTTGGTGATAGTCACATCATGGGGATGGTTCTCGACCACTGCGGCAGAGGTGATTTTGACGAATCTGGCATTGTGGAGAGCGTTGATATCCTTGGCGCCTACATACCCCATGCCGGAGCGGAGGCCGCCGATGAGCTGGTATACGGTTTCGCCGAGGGAGCCTTTATAGGGGACGCGGGCCACGATACCCTCGGGCACGAGCTTGGAGGCGTCGCACTGGTCGCCCTGGAAGTAGCGGTCCTTGGAGCCGGCCTGCATGGCCTCTATGGAGCCCATGCCGCGGTATCCCTTGAATTTGCGGCCGTTGTATATGATGGTTTCGCCGGGGCTTTCCTCAACGCCGGCGAACATTGAGCCCATCATCACGCAGTCGCCGCCGGCGGCGAGAGCCTTTACGATGTCGCCGGAATAGCGGAGACCTCCGTCGGCAATCACGGGTATTCCGCGTTTATGGGCAGCCTGGGCGGCGTCGAAGATGGCCGTGAGCTGCGGGACACCCACACCGGCCACTATACGCGTGGTGCATATGGAGCCTGGTCCTATGCCTACCTTTATACCATCGGCGCCGGCGTCGATGAGGAACTCGGCGGCCTCGGCGGTGGCTATGTTGCCCACCACCACGTCAAGCTCCGGATAAGCCTCCTTGACAGCCTTGAGGGTGCGCACCACATTTGCCGAATGGCCATGGGCCGTGTCGATCACCACGGCGTCGACACCATTCTCCACGAGGGCCTTTACCCTGTCGAGAGTATCAGCGGTGACGCCTACGCCGGCGGCAACGCGCAGACGTCCCTTGCTGTCCTTGCAGGCACGCGGAAACTCAGCGATCTTCGTGATGTCGCGGTAGGTGATAAGCCCTATGAGACGGTTGTTGTCGTCAACCACCGGGAGCTTCTCTATTTTGTTGTGAAGGAGAATCTTGGCGGCCTCGGCCATGTCGGTGCCGGCCTTGGTGGTGATGAGATTGTCGGAGGTCATGATGTTGCCTACGGGCAGAGAGAGGTCGGCCTGGAAACGGAGGTCGCGGTTGGTGATGATGCCGATGAGGTGTTTCTCGTCGTCGACCACGGGTATGCCGCCGATGCGGTTGTCGCGCATGAGTTTGAGGGCATCGGCCACTGTTTCATCGCTGGTGATGGTGATGGGGTCGTAGATCATGCCGGAGTCGGCGCGTTTCACCTTGCGTACCTGGGCGGCCTGGGCGGCGATGCTCATGTTCTTGTGGATCACGCCTATTCCTCCCTCGCGGGCTATCGCTATGGCCATCTGAGCCTCCGTGACAGTATCCATGGCCGCCGAGACCATCGGTATGTTCAGCTCTATGTTGCGCGAGAAGCGCGACTTCAGCTCCACTGCGTTGGGCGTAACCTCCGAATAGGAAGGCACCAGCAGCACATCGTCGAAGGTGAAACCTTCCTGCATTATCTTTTCTGATTCGAAAGACATGTATCGTGATTTAATAAGATTCTTATTTGATAAATTTCTTGAGTTCGTCAGCGACGATGAAAGTCTGGTCTCTGTCGGGGCCTACCGACACGAGGCCTACGGGTACGCCTGTAAGCTCGCCGATTTTGGCGAGATAATTCTTGGCGTTCTGCGGGA
>CABUTY010000136.1 GCA_902494595.1 uncultured Porphyromonadaceae bacterium
ATGGGGTCATCGAGCCGTGCTGCGCCGAAGAGTATGCGAGCCTTGTTGCCCGAGTCGCGCACACGGGCCGGATTCTCGCTGCCGTCGAAGGGGAAAGCGTTGGGTATCACATGCACCGCAGCGTCGCGCAGAAGCGACGACATGCGTGCCTTATCGGCAAGCCAGTTGCTGACAGCCACAAACGCAATCCCTTCGCGCTCGCTCCCATGGGGCAGTGTGCCGGCCAATGTATCGTAAGCTCCCTTCTTGCGCTTCCATGTGCGAGCCGAGAGGTCGTCGGCCGATGCCCTGCGGTTCATCAGCGGGCAGCATCCGCAGCTCTGACGCCAGCGGTCGCAAACTCCCGCATGATGGCATATCCCTGTCATGTTCCACATGTCGTGCATCGTCCATACTATCGGCTTACCCATTTCTCCGAGGCGCCTGAGACCTTTCAGCGACAGAAGGCCCTGGTTGACCCAGTCAAGGCATATCACGTCGGCCTCCCTCACCCAAGGGTGACGGTACAGAGGCACGCCGTCGGCCGCCGTGTCTATCTTGAAAAGAGTCTCGCGGTTCATGCCGTTGGCAAGGAATATGCCGAGCCGCTCCTTCAGGAATGCCGCCTTCAGCCGCCATGAGGAGGCGGCAAGAGAGATGCGGGGCAATGGACGCTGCCTGTCGGCTACAACCATACGCGCATCCACACCCGCTTCCGTAAGAGCTTCCATAAGACGGTAGCTCACTATGGCAGCACCTCCCGTGGCGTCTGACTTATTTATGATTGTCACTTTCATAGACCATGAATTTGTAGGATAAACCCGATAGAGAGGTGTAGGGACCCTCTTCTTCGGCCACGTGCCAGACATCTGGATTAATGGCCGGGAAGAATGTGTCGGCGTCGGGAGTATCGGTATCGATGAGGGTAAGATATATCCTGAGGGCTGACGGCATAGCCTGGCGGTATATCTCGCCGCCGCCAATGATGAAAGGTTCGGGGTCGTCGTGACAGAGGGCGAGCGCCTCGTCGAGGGATGTGGCGGTGAGGGCTCCCGGAGCTGAGTAGCGGGAATCGCGGCTTATGACGATGTTCACGCGACCCGGCAGAGGACGCTTGGGAAGCGACTCCCAGGTGCGCCGACCCATAATCACGGCGTGACCCGTCGTGACCCGCTTGAAATGCTGCAAATCCTCCTTCAGATGCCATGGCATGTCACCTCCGCGGCCTATCGACATATCCCTGCCGCTCGCCGCTATCATCGAAACTTTTCCCATTCTCTTAAAATTTGGGGTAAAATTAATAAAACAATCGAAAATAATACGTAAATTTGCACAAGAAAGTGAAGGAGACTCCGAAGCCTTATTCTCCGGATTCCCTTAACGCAAGAATATGAACGACCATAGGCCGTAACATGAACTACACAGTATTGGATTTTTTCTGCCTGATGGCCTCGATATGCCTGTTTCTTTACGGCATGAAGGTTATGAGCGAAGGCTTACAGAAGGTAGCGGGCGACAGATTGCGAAATATCCTGGCAATCATGACGCGCAACCGAGTCACAGGGGTATTGACGGGCATACTGATCACGGCACTCATACAGAGTTCGAGTGCCTCCACAGTGATGGTGGTGAGCTTTGTGAACGCGGGGCTCATGACACTGCAGCAGGCTATGGCCGTGATTTTCGGCGCTAATGTCGGCACTACTTTCACCACCTGGATTATCTCCGCATTCAGTTTCGAGTTCAACCTCTCCGACTATTCCCTTGTGCTGCTGGCAGTGGGTGTGCCCATGCTCTTCCTGAAACGGAGCACATTCAAGAGCCTCGGCGAGTTCATGATAGGATTCTCACTCCTTTTCATGGGTCTCGACATGATCAGCGAATACGTGCCCAATCTCCAGGAGAATCCGGAGATGCTACGGTTTGTGACCGACTGGACCACCATGGGATTCTGGTCGGTACTCATCTTCTTCTTCATGGGTCTGGTGTTCACCATGATAGCGCAGAGTTCGGCGGCCACTTTCGCCCTGACGCTGATTATGTGCTCGCAGGGATGGATATCCTTCTCGCTGGGGTGCGCCATTATTCTGGGCGGCAACATCGGTACGACAATAACGCCTATCCTGGCGTCGCTCAGCGGTAATATCGCCGCCAAACGAACCGCTATGGGGCATCTCCTCTTCAATGTGCTCGGCTCGATTATAGTGCTATGCATATTCCATCCCTTCATGCAGATGGTGGCCGACATCACCAAGGCCTGTACCGGCACGAGCCCCCTCGACATCAGCGCGGCTCAGGAAGCCGGTATGAGAGGCACCACTCTTCTTGATGAAAAAGGCGGATATACCGCCAAGGCGCAGAGCTGTGTGGCTTTCGGCCTCGCAATGTTCCCCACCGTGTTCAATGCCTGCAACCTCCTGGTGATGATATGGTTCACCAAGCTGTATGTCAGGATTGTATGCTGGATGGTGCCCGCACGCCACAAAGACGAGGAGGAGGAATTCTCCCTCAAATATATCGGCGGAGGCCTCATGTCGGCTTCCGAACTCAACATCCTCCAGGCACAGAAGGAAATTCAGCAGTACGGCAAGCGCGTGGAGCGTATGCTCGGCATGTGCAAGGATCTGATCCACATGAAGGAATCCGACGACAATTACATGCATACATATAACCGCATTGAAAAATACGAGCAGATTTCCGACCGTATGGAGATAGAAATCGGCACTTACCTCAACCAGATAGCCGAGGGACGCCTGAGTCCGGAAGGAAAGATGCGTATCACCGGAATGCTCCGCATCATCAGCGAGATTGAGAGCATTGCCGACGGTTGCCTCAAGATTGCCAAGACGCTCGAACGTAAGAACAAGAACCATGTACAGTTCACTGACTCGGTGCTTCATGAAATCGACCAGATGTTCGAGATTGTATCCAGAGCGATGACCAACATGCTCAATGTACTCGACGAGATGGAGAATCCCGAGCGGAGCAAGATTATCGAGGCTTACAACAAGGAAAGGGAAATCAATAACCTGCGCAACAGCCTGCGCGACGGAAATATCTTCAACATCAACAACAAGGAGTATGGCTACAAGGAGGGCATCTTCTTCATGGACCTCATAGGAGAGGCCGAGAAACTCGGCGACTACATGCTCAATGTGATCGAGGGTGTGAAGCATCAGTTCCGTACGGCGCCGGTGTCGCCGGCCGTCTGACGGCCGGGGTTGCGCCTCATGTAAAACTATAAAATACAAGATTCAGCAGTATGAAAGAGAATAAGCGCGACAACAGATATTGTGTCATAATGTGCGGCGGCATAGGGTCGCGATTCTGGCCCATGAGCCGTGCCGACATGCCCAAGCAGTTTCTCGACTTTTTCGGCACGGGGCGCAGTCTTCTGCAGATGACCTACGACCGTGTGCTTGAAATCTGCGACCCCTCCAACATCATTCTGGTCACCAACAGCAGCTACTTCGACATCATACGCCGGCAGCTGCCTGATGTGGCTATAGACAACATCCTTCTGGAGCCGGCACGCCGCAACACGGCCCCTTGCATATGCTGGGCCGTGCATCATATTTACGCCAAGAATCCCGACGCTTCAATCGTCAACCTCCCAACCATCCGACCAACTCATTCTCAAGGAGCGTGAGTTCCTGCGCACCATCGAGGAGGGTCTCGACTTCGTGGAGAAGGGCGACAGGCTCCTTACAATAGGTCTAAAACCCACATGCCCCCATACCGGCTATGGATATATACAGCTCGGCAGCCCCGTGGAGGATCGCGAGGGTATACGAAAGGTGAAGTCGTTCACCGAGAAACCAAATCTGGAGATGGCCAAGGTATTTGTCGACAGCGGAGAGTTCTATTGGAACTCGGGTATGTTCCTCTGGCGTGCCGACAGCATACTGAAAGCTTTCGGCGAGCTTGCCCCGGAGATAGCCAATGTGTTCGATGCCGGTATCAAGGCTTACGGCACGCCGGCCGAGAACGACTTCATAGCCAAGGCTTTCCCCACGGCTCCGGCTATATCCGTTGACTACGCCATCATGGAGAAGGCCGGCAATGTGTACGTAAAGACCGCCGACCTCGGTTGGAGCGACCTCGGTTCGTGGAAGGCGCTGTATGAGTGCTCGCCCAAAACCGCCGAAGGGAATGTGACCCAGAACTGCAGCGTCCTTACCGGCGACTGCCGTAACACCATCTTCGCAACAGAAGGCGACAAAATAATTGTGGCTGCAGGTCTTGACGACTTCATAGTGGCGGATACCGACAAGGCTTTGCTCATATATCCCAAGAAGGATGAGCAGAACATCCGGCGCCTCGTCAATGAGGTCAAGGACCGCTTCGGCGAGAAATATGTCTGAGTCATGAGAACGCTTACGGCTTGTTTCGCCATGGCTCTGCTGCTACTCTGCGGCAGCTGTTCCAGAGGTAAATTTACCGTTGAGCTGAAGCTCCCGCAGCAGGTCAACGAGAATTTCAGCATCCTCTATTACGACGAGGATCCCTGGGATGATTATCTGGAGGACAAGGTGCTTGTGGTGCATCAGGGGGAGTGCACACTGGAATGTCCCACGCAGGAACCCACGCTGGTATATGTGTTCCAGGGAGCCATCGAGCCGGCACTGATGTTCTATGCCGAACGTGGCGACAAAATAGAGATTACCGGCGACAGCAGTCACCCGATCTCCTGGACCGTGGGCGGTAACAAAATCAACAGGGACATGAGCCTATGGCGGCAGCAGAACCGCGATATACTCATGGCCCGGGATATCAACAAGGTCAACGCCGCAGTGGCAATGTATGTCAGGCAGAATCCCGACAATCCCGCCGCGAAGCTTATACTTCTGCAGTACTATTACCGGGGTTACAACTACTATGGATTCGACAAACTGTACAATAGCATGAAGGGAGCGGCTGCCGA
>CABUTY010000137.1 GCA_902494595.1 uncultured Porphyromonadaceae bacterium
AAGGACCGCGCGCGCGTCATTACCGTGTCGGCGGTGGTCGACGGCCGCCCCCTCGGCAATGTGGTGGCCGACGCTCAGGCCGCTATCGACAACATGCACATTCCCTCCGACATTTCGATATCCATTGCCGGTTCTTATGAGGATCAGCAGGACTCTTTCTCCGACCTGCTGATGCTCGGCGTGCTCATCATCATTCTGGTGTACATAGTGATGGCCGCTCAGTTCGAAAGCTTTACCTATCCGGGCATCATCATGACCTCGCTGCTCTTCGCATTCTCGGGAGTGTTCCTGATTCTGTGGCTCACAGGCAGCACGCTCAACATCATGTCGATGATCGGAGCCATCATGCTTATCGGTATCGTGGTGAAGAACGGTATCGTGCTTATCGACTACATATCGCTGAACCGTGAGCGCGGCATGTCGATACGTCGCGCCGTAGTAGACGGCGGCAAGTCGCGTCTGCGCCCCGTGGTGATGACGTCGCTGACCACTATCCTCGGCATGGTGCCTATGGCCCTCGGCTCTGGCGAAGGCTCCGAAATGTGGAGGCCTATGGGTATCGCCGTGATCGGAGGTCTTACTTTTTCCACAATCCTCACCCTTCTCTTCGTGCCGGTACTCTACTGTGTATTCGCCGGCATCGGCGTGAAGAACCAGCGTAAGGCCTTCCGCAAAAAACTGGCAATCAAAAACGAACAGAAATGAAAGCAGTATTCATATCATACGACCTTGCCCACCATGAGAATATAATAGAAGTTCTCAACAAGACGTCGTGCCGAGGCTTTACAGCCTTCGGTGAGGTTCAGGGCCGAGGGAGCCATACCGGCGTTCCCCATTACGGCACACACGCATGGCCGTCGCTGGCCTCGGCCATGATTACTTTCGTGGAGGATGATCGCGTAGACATTCTGCTCGAGAGGCTCCATGCCCTCGATACCGACAAGCCGCTTCTCGGACTCCGGGCCTTCGTCTGGAATGTGGAGAAGACTATCTGACTTTAAGGTCAGTAAGGTCTTTAAGGACTTTAGAGACTTTAAGGACCTTAGGGTCCTTGGTGCCCTTAAAGCCCCTCGCTCACTAATTCGATATGCAAAATGTTTGGTCCTGACAGCCTTAGGCTGTCAGGACCAAACATTTTGCACTTTCTTATTGTTAAAAATATGTAAGTTATTTTTTCAACTACATTTTCAACAGCAAAGTATGACCATGAACCAGCCGACAGTAATTTCCATCAATCCCGCCGCCAAACCTCGAGGCATTCTTCTTCAGGACGCCAAAAGGTATGCTGCTGTGGCAACCCGCATCAAGAACTCTATTTCCATCACTCCGCAACTCAAGGAGTCGCTTAATTTCTTTACCGGCATCAATTCCAGAACAATGTCGGGAGCTTCGGGAAGAATACTCTTCCTGCGGCTTCTCACGGGCTTTATAATGCTCGGTTATTCCTCGATAATATTCTATACTGTCGGACTCAGCGATGCAGCTGTGGGCCTGAGTGTGTTCGGGGCATCGCTTTTGTTCGGCTTCATGACGCGCATTATGGGCATCGCCGCCATAGGAGTCTTCGGCTGGATGGCTTATACCGGCAGCTGCTCTATGGAGCTGGCCGCCGCCATCGGTTTCGTGGCCCTCGTATTCTCTATACTCGGTCCCGGAATCTTCAGCACTGACCAATGTCTGAGAAAAGCCGTGTTCAGAGCCGCCAAAAGAAAGGCAAGAAACGATTACATGAAGCTCGACTTCAACTACCGCAGCTATGTACAATAGGCCATTCGACTCTCGGAGCGCGTTCCTTAAAATTTCACAATTTTCAAAGATTTGTGCAGTCTTTCTTGGTTATTAGTGTTTTGTTTCATAACTTAGCAAGCAAAACCGAAAATATGAAAAGAATCACAATAGCCCTTCTCGTGGGCTTGGGGATCACAGGGATGTCGCACAGCGTGGCGAATGCCGCTGTCTCCGCACAGGATTCCATACGCCTCGACAAAGTGCGCAAGGTACTCAAAGCTGTCGACGACCTTGACGACATGAAGCTTTACGGCGATGTGGCCGAACTCATCTACCATGCCAATCCCGGCAATTCCGCCGGAGAGCTGGCCGGTATGGAAA
Source organism: uncultured Porphyromonadaceae bacterium (assembly GCA_902494595.1). Lineage (GTDB taxonomy): Bacteria > Bacteroidota > Bacteroidia > Bacteroidales > Muribaculaceae > Lepagella. The sequence goes on from CABUTY010000137.1 coordinate 2,110, forward strand.
TACTCAAATTCGGTACTCCCGAACAGGTGGCACGCGTGAGGGCGGCTCTCCCCGACAGCATTCTCTGTCAGGAGAACGTGCAGCGCTACCTCAGATATGCGGATGCCCGCGCCAAGACAATGCCTGGTACGCAATATGTGGACATTGAAGGCGAGGATATAGCCGGCAACAAAGTGAGACTCTCCGACTTCGTGAAACCGAGCAAATATACACTCGTGGACTTCTGGGCAAGCTGGTGCCCCTATTGCGTCCGGGAGCTTACCGACATGGCTCGTCTGCGTGATTCCTTTAGCCGCGACGACTTCGAGGTGGTAGGCGTGGCAGTAAGGGAAGAGACTGCAAAAACGCAGAACATGGTACAGAAGAAGGGAATAGACTGGCCTGAGGTATACAACACGGAACGCATCCCTTACGACATATACGGTTTTGTGGGCATACCCCATCATATACTCATAGGGCCTGACGGGACCATCATCAGTCGTGGCGAATCGCTCGACCAGATAGCCGGCAGACTCTCCAACCTGATCAAAAAATGAATAACTCCACTGACAAGCAGGGTGTCAACGACAAGTCGCTCAACGCCCTTATAAAGAAAGCAATCGCCGACAACTGGGACCGCATGGCCCTGTCGGATCTCGGCGGCACCAACTATCAGTTCTGCGACGTGGCCATATGGATTGCGAAGCTGCACATCCTCTTCGACAGCGCCGGCCTCAGACGGGGCGACAAGGTGGCGATTTGCGGCAAAAACTCCTCCAACTGGGCGGTGACATTTCTCGCCTGTCTCACCAGGGGTATCGTTGCCGTGCCAATTCTCCATGAGTTCAAACCTGATACCGTACATCACCTCATCAATCATTCAGAGGCCAAACTTCTCTTCGTGGACGCCGCCATATGGGAGAATCTCGACGAAAGGCTTCTGCCAAACCTTATCGGCGCAATATATATCAGCGAGTTCGGCATGCCTTTCTCCCGTAGCGCGGCTCTCACCGAAGCCCGCAACAACATCAACGAGCGCTTCGGCAAACTGTATCCCTATGCCTTCACCAGAGAGAACCTCGACTATTATGAGGACCAGCCGCAGGACACGGCGGTAATAAACTATACATCGGGCTCGACAGGAATGTCGAAAGGCGTGGAGCTGCCATTCCTCAGCCTCTGGAGCAACATCCGCTTCGCCCTTGACAATCTCGAGTTCCTCAAGCCGGGGACCAATGTGGTCAACATGCTTCCGCTCGCCCATATGTACGGAATGGTTATCGAGATGCTCAATCCCTTTGTACACGGATGTCATTGCTTCTTCCTCACCAAGCTTCCAAGTCCCAAGATTATCCTCAAGGCTTTCGCCGATGTGAAGCCGGCCCTTATAATCACGGTGCCGCTGATTATGGAGAAGATTATCCGCAACAAGGTATTCCCGCTCCTCGACAAGCCTCTGATGAAGGTGTTGCTGAAGGTGCCGTACATGGACGATTATCTGCTTGCCAAAGTCAAGGAAAACCTGATGCAGGCCTTCGGAGGTAATCTCAAGGAGCTGATTATAGGCGGAGCGCCGCTCAACGCCGACGTGGAGCGTTTCCTCTACCGCATAGGCTTCCCCATCACCGTGGGATACGGCATGACGGAATGCGGACCCCTCATCTCCTACAGTCCTCACGAGACGTCAAAGCCCAATACTGTCGGCAAGGTCGTTGACCGTATGGAGGTCAGGATAGATTCACCCGACCCGGCCAATATTCCGGGCAACATTCTGGTGCGCGGCGACAATGTGATGAAAGGTTATCTCAAGAATCCGAAGGCCACCAAGGAGGTATTCCCCGACGACAGCGGCTGGATGAACACCGGCGACCTCGGCACCATCGACGAGGATGGTTTCATCTCCATCAAGGGCCGCAGCAAGACCATGATTCTCGGCCCCTCCGGCCAGAACATATATCCCGAGGAGATAGAGCAGAAGCTCAACAATCTTCCTTACGTCAACGAGTCGCTGATTATAGAGCGTAACGGCGCGCTGGAAGCTCTCGTCTATCCAGACTTCGACGCGGCACAGACACAAAGTCTCACCATGGAGGATCTTGAGAAAATCATGGCCCAGAACCTCGTTGCCCTCAACAACGAAGTGCCCGCCTACTCCAAGGTAAAAGCCATAAAAATCATGGAGGAAGAGTTCGAAAAGACTCCCAAGCGCAGCATCAAGCGCTATCTGTATCAATAAGCCTCCATCTGGTCTTAGACCCCATCCCACAAAAAATGTTAACGCAGGGGCGGTGGATTTTCGAGAAAATTTCGCAAGTCGAAGAGGGAGCGATGCGGGCATCGTGACCGATGAGACTTGGCGAAATTTACCGGAAAGACACCGGACAGAGGTAACTTCCTTACCTGGCACCACGATTCCAGAACATAAAGACATGACAGGCCCTCCCATTCCAAAGAACAGGATCTCCACGTAGTCCCGGTATGGCTGTCAGACGAAATATCGCAGCATGATTTGCTGATACTGTATTTCAATGTCTTTTAACAGACTGGCTCGCAAATTTCATACCGGTTCTGCGTCAATCAAAACTCATATGTGAATTTATGTGAATATTGGTACCGGTGTCAATTGGTGGAAATTACCTTTGTCTCGCAGCTTCCGGCCATCTTTGACCTTTTGGTTCAGTCGCATAGCCCGCTATGCTCCTTCACCTGCAAGGCCAAATCTGACCGGAAGCTGCGACCCCTGAGTTAACATTTTTTGTGGGATGGGGTCTAAG
>CABUTY010000138.1 GCA_902494595.1 uncultured Porphyromonadaceae bacterium
AACGTCAGGCCACGATACTGGCCAATCCCCGCCCGTCGGAGGGAAACTATACACGTTATTCATTCCCGTCGAAGACGCTGGAATATCTGCTGGCAGCCAAGACGGTGGTGATGAACAGGCTACCGGGTATCCCGGCAGAGTACGACGGCTATCTGCATTATCCGTCCGACGAGAGCCGTGAAGCCTGGATAGCCAAGATCAGGGAGATAATGTCGATGCGTGCTGAGGATAGGGAGCAGCGCGACAAAGCCGGCCGCGCCTTCATCATCGGCAACAAGACGGCTTCGAGACAGTGCCGACGCATTGTAGACTTCATCAACCGACACTGAAAGAATATTTTTGCGTTATCGTGTTTAATCGCTAATTTTGCGATGTGAAGAAGATAATGCTTGTGTTCGGGACTCGACCGGAAGCCATCAAGATGGCGCCGCTTGTGAAAGAGTTCCAGAAACATTCCGACATATTCCGGACCACGGTATGCGTGACCGGTCAGCACCGGGAGATGCTCGACCAGGTGCTTGAGATATTCGACATACGACCTGACTACGATCTCGACATCATGAAGCAGGGTCAGGACTTATATGATGTGACCTCCCGGGTGCTTACCGGGATGCGCGACGTGTTGCGGGCATCGAAGCCTGATGTGGTGCTCGTGCATGGCGACACCACCACCTCCATGGCTGCCGCTCTCGCCGCCTTTTATCAGCAGATTCCCGTGGGACATGTGGAAGCCGGTCTGAGAACACACGACATCTACAGCCCCTGGCCCGAAGAGATGAACCGTCAGATCACCGGTCGCATCGCCGAATATGATTTTGTGCCCACCCCTCTCAGCAGAGTCAATCTCCTTGCCGAAGGCGTAGCCGACAGCAAAATCATCGTCACAGGGAATACTGTGATTGACGCGCTATATATGGTGATCGACAAGATTGACAATACACCGCACCTGGAGTCGCGGCTGCAGACCGAGTTGCTTGAGGCGGGCTATGACACCGGCCGTCTTGCCGATGGCAAAAGACTTGTACTCATCACGGGACACCGACGTGAGAATTTCGGCGACGGTTTCATCTCAATATGTCGCGCCATCAAACGACTGTCGGAGATGTATCCCGATGTGGATTTCGTTTACCCCATGCACCTGAATCCGAATGTCAGAAAACCCATCATGGAGGTGTTCGGCGATGAATCGACACGTCGGCAGGAGAATCTCTTTTTCATAGAGCCGCTTGAGTATCTGTCGTTCGTATATCTGATGAAGCGGTCGGCAATAGTACTCACCGACAGCGGCGGCATTCAGGAGGAGGCACCGGGTCTGGGCAAACCGGTGCTCGTGATGCGCAACACCACTGAACGCCCCGAGGCTCTCGAAGCGGGTACCGTAAAGCTTGTAGGCACCGACTTCGACAAGATTACATCAAATGTAGCCGAGCTGCTCGACAATCCGGAGGTATATGGCCGGATGTCGAAAGCCCAGAATCCATATGGCGACGGCAATGCATGCCGTCGTATCGTGAGCCATTTCGCCGACAATGCCTTATGAAGATTGCCTTGATTACCGGCGCAAACCTCTGGTTCACGCCTTTCCTCAACAACTATACCGAAATACTGGATTCAATCGGCGCCGACTATGACATAATCAGCTGGAACCGCGACGGCTCCGATGCGCCGGCCGGTATCCAGTATTCGAGGCAATCAAACATCGACAAATCCAAGTTCCTGAAAATCGCTGATTTCATGGGCTTTGTGCGGTTTGTGAAATCGGCGGTAAAAACCGGCGGATACGACCGTCTCATTGTCTTCGGCTCCCAGGTGGCCGTTTTTCTAAGCCGTCTGCTGAAGAAGGATTACAGGAATAATTTCATAATCGACTTCCGCGACCTATCCGTGGAACAGACACCGCTGGTAGGCAACATATTCAGGTCGCTGCTCGATTGCAGCCGGGCTAACGTAATTTCTTCTCCCGGATTTATCAGATACATCAAAGGGGAGCACTCTTTCATACTCAACCATAATTTCAATCCTTCTGCCAGGCTGCTGGCAAATCTGAAAAATGCCGTGAAATTGAACTCGGGCACAATCGACGTGCTGACCATAGGAGGCATCCGCGACTACAGCTCCAACTCCGAGGTGATAAGGGCTCTGTCGAACAAGGAGAATTTCCGGCTTTCCTTTGTGGGAAAGGGGTTTGCCGCAAAACCACTGGAAGATTACGCGCGTGGAATCGGGTGCCGCAACATTCATTTCGAGGGGTATTATCCCAAGGAGATGGAAAAGGACTATATCCTTGACTCCACATGGATGAACATTTTCTATCCTCCCATCAAGTCGCATATCTCGGCACTCTCCAACAGGTTTTATTCATCGCTCATCTTCAAGCGTCCCATGATAGTGTCGGCGGGGGGTATCCAGGGCGAATATGTGGCGAAGCATAATCTCGGTCTCGCCGTGGAGAACACCGACAATCTCGATGCGCGTATACTACGCTGGATGGAAGAGAACAGTTTCGACGACTATTGCGCCAGAGCCGATGCCCTCTTCGACTCGTTCCTTGCCGACCAGCAGACTTTCAGGGAGAAAGTTACGGAGTTCTGCAATTGACATCAGGCTTTGCTGCACGGGCCCTCCTCCATGGGCTTTATGCAGCCGTGGAGCGCGGTCTGAGCCAGCTGGACAAAACGGCGTGCCGCCACCTCCGGCGACCATTCTTCATGCATCCGGCAGTAGGCCGCACGGGCAAGGCGTCTGCGCTCTTCGGGATGGTCAAGGAGCCATGACACCCGGCGGTAGAAGTCGCGGCCATCTCCGGCACGGAAAACCATCCCGTCATGACCATGCCGTATCAGGTAAGGCACGCTTCCTATCTCGTCGGCAGCCACCACGGCGCAGGCATTGCTCATGGCTTCGTTCAGCACCGCTCCCCACCCTTCGTTGCGGTCGCTTGTAAACAGGAATACCTCGTGGCGACGCATCTCCTCCATAAGTTCCTCATTAGGCAGATTTCCTTTAAGAAACACACAGTCGCCGACACCGAGTTTTTCTATGAGACGGCATATCTCTTCATATTTCTCTCCGCCGCCGTACATATTTATCTCAAATTCATAGCCATGCTTTCTGAGCTCCACAGCCAGTTTCACAGGCATCTCCGGATGCTTCCATGAAAGGAAACGGCCCACAAACATCATACGCACCTTTCCTGATGACCCGAACCCCGCTATTTTTTTCTCGAAATCGAACTCGGGAGTGGCCGTGAAGTAACCCCATTTGAAACATTTGCCAGGATACGAGAATGTCTTTCTCACATCTGGGGCGGTGAATGCGCTCGAACACATCATATACGACGGCTTGTCGCGGTAGCGGATGTGATGGCGATACCAGTAGAGCCATGCCCGTGGCGACAACAGAGAATGATAGTCGCGTTTGAACCACCGCTCCGAGTAATGGAATGTGACCTTACCTTCCTTCAGGCGGCAGGCGAGCAATTCATCTTCCACGGCGCCGGCCAGCACCACATCGGCCTCGTCGATCATTCGTCGGGCCCGGGCCATGGCCTCCGCTGATTCGTAGGCATTGAAGAGGTACGGCTTGTCGGTATACTCCCTGTAGCCGCCGCGTTTTCGTTCCTCGCTCACGGTGGTGGTAGCTATAAACCGGAAATCGATTCCGGGCAAGGAATTCCATACATCGGATACGGGCACCTGATGATGGTTTATATAGTTGGTCACAAACAGAAATTTCATGCCCTAAATTTAAGAATAATCCCCCGTATGACAAAATCACATGATCAGGAATGCGGTATACCCGATATAGCAAGCTGTGAGGATGGCTCCTTCGGTGCGGGTGAAGGTGCGTTCTCTGAAGAACCAGCCGAAGAGCCAGAAGAGGAGACTGGCTGCCGTAAGCACGAGCAGGTCGGTCTCGGTAATCTTGCCGAACTGCAGCGGGGTGACCGTTGCCGACACGCCGAGCACCATGAAGATGTTGAAGATATTGCTACCGATGACATTGCCTACGGCCATGCCTGAGTGACCTTTGACGGCCGACACTATCGACGTGGCCAGCTCGGGCAGCGAGGTGCCTGCCGCAACTATCGTAAGGCCTATCACGGCGTCGCTCACCCCCAGGCTGCGGGCTATGCCCGACGCTCCCTCTACAAACCAGTTGCCGCCGAATACCAGACCGCAGAGGCCGCCGGCAATCCATACCGCCGCCTTCCATACCGGCATCTCCTTCTTTGGAGTCTTCTCCGTCTGTGGGTCGGCCGGCACCGGCGTCTGACGCGCCTGTGCAAAGGTATAACGCATGAAGATGGCGAAGAAGAGCAGCAGCAGAATACCGCCGATACGCCCTATCTCGCGTAGCGACGAATCGCCGAGCCAGGGACCGCTCCCCATGGCCAGCAACGCCAGCGAAGACACTATCACCAACGGTATGTCGGACGTCATAAGGCTTTTTTCCACCTTGATGGGGCGTATCATGGCCGTGACACCGATAATCATCAGGATGTTGAAGATATTGCTGCCCACCACATTACCTATGGCCAGCTCGCCGCTCCCGTCGATAGCCGAGAGAAGACTTATCACCAGTTCGGGGGCGGAAGTGCCGAAAGCCACTACGGTAAGGCCTATCACGAGGTCGGAGACACCCCATCGGCGCGCCACGGATGCCGACCCGTCGGTAAGCACATTGGCCCCGGCAAGTATCAGCACAAGACCCCCTACAAGCATCAATATATCCATTTCTCTCTGTTTTAGGCTCTGTTCCTTAAGTGGAGGCCGGCTGCATCAGGCCTGACTACGGGTTTATACCTCATAGAAACTGTTTAAATTTATGAGCCAATGATTTTGAGAA
>CABUTY010000139.1 GCA_902494595.1 uncultured Porphyromonadaceae bacterium
CCACTCCCATTGGTCGAGCAATGAAAAGACAGCCATGGAGGAGGCTCTGGGCATGTCGTACTGCGGCAAGCGTGCCATCACCTCCATGAAGCATGTGGGACTGAATGTAGCCGCCGACCCCTTTGTAAACTCTGGCATGACCGGAGCCAACGGCGGTCTGCTGGTAATCGCCGCCGATGACCCGTCGATGCATTCGTCGCAGAATGAGCAGGACTCGCGTTATTACGGCAGCTTCGCTATGGTTCCCATGCTTGAGCCGGGCACACAGCAGGAAGCCTACGACATGGCTCGTTACGGCTTCGAGCTTTCCGAACGTTGCATGATTCCGGTGCTTACACGCCTGGTGACCCGCCTGTCGCATTCACGCGCAGTGGTGGAGACCGACGAAGAGCCCTCGCAGGAGAATAATCTCCATTATCCCGCCGACCCGCGGCGCTGGGTGCTCATGCCTGCCGTATCTAAAGTCAGGAACCGTCAGCTTATAGCCGAACAGCAACTCTTCATGGAGGAGTCGGAGAAGTCTCCCTTCAACAGATATGAGGAGGGTGCCGACCATCGTCTGGGAATTATCGCCAGCGGCGTGGCCTACAATTACCTGCGCGAGAGCTTCGAGGGCGAAGTGCCTTTCCCCGTGGTGAAGATAGGACAGTATCCTCTGCCCGCCAAGATGATCAGAACTCTCCACAACAAGTGCGAAAAACTTCTCATCCTTGAGGAGGGACAGCCCTTCATCGAGGAGAAGGTGCGCGGACTTCTTTATGAAGGGAAGCCTATTTGCGGCAAGCATAGCGGCGAGGTGAAGCGCGACGGCGAACTGGATCCCGACGAGGTTGGAAAGGCCATCGTCAACGCGGCTGGCGAGGTGGAAGGCCTTATCAGGCGCGAAGTTCCGGCAGCCTCCGAGATAGTTGTGCCGCGTCCGCCCGCCTTGTGTCAGGGATGCGGTCACCGCGATGTTTACAGTGCCATGAACGCCGCGCTGGAGAAATATCCCGATGCGAAGGTATTCGGCGACATAGGCTGCTATACCCTCGGCTTCCTCAAGCCTTTCAATGCCATAGACTCGTGCGTGGACATGGGTGCCTCCATCACCATGGCCAAGGGTGCGGCGGATGCCGGTCAGTTCCCATCGCTGGCCATTATCGGCGACTCCACCTTCACCCACAGCGGCATGACGGGTCTGCTCGACGCCATCAACGAGGATTCCAACATCGTGGTGGTGATCAGCGACAACCTTACCACGGGCATGACGGGCGGCCAGGATTCGCAGGGCACAGGCAAGCTCGAGGATATATGCCTCGGCCTCGGCGCCGACCCCAAACATGTGCGCACCATCGACTCGCTCCCCAAACTGCACGACCAGATAAAGGCACTCTTCGAAGAGGAAATTAACCACAAGGGACTGTCGGTGATCATCTCGCGGCGTGAGTGCATCCAGACGGCACGGCGTCATGCCGCCGCCAAAGCCAAGCCCGCAAACGCAACAAATAACAAGTAAGACCATGAAAAGCGATATAGTATTGGCCGGAGTAGGCGGCCAGGGCATCCTTACGATAGCCACCATACTGGGTTCGGCGGCGCTTGCCGACAATCTTTACCTCAAACAGGCTGAAGTGCACGGCATGAGCCAGCGTGGGGGCGACGTGCAGTCGAACCTCCGGTTGAGTTCCGACCCCATACATTCCGACCTCATACCCCTCGGCGGTGCCGACCTGATAGTGTCACTCGAGCCTATGGAGGCTTTGAGATATCTTCCTTATCTGTCGGCCAACGGGTGGATAGTGACTTCCACGCTCCCCTTCGTGAACATCGACAATTATCCGGAGATGCACCGCATCGAGGAAGAGCTTTCGCGTCACGACAGGGTGGTGGCCTTCGATATGGAGGAGGTAGCCAAGAGCGTGGCCTCGGCACGCAGCTCCAACCTTACGCTGCTCGGCGCAGCCTCTCCCTTCATCGACATACCGGCCGAGAAGATAGAGAAGGCCATCGCGCAGGTGTTCGGCGCCAAGGGCGAGAACATAGTGCAGGCCAACATCGCCGCTTTCCGCGCAGGCAGAGAGAAAGCAACGGAAATGTGCAACAAATAATACCCTACCCGATATGTTTCCGATCAGCGACGTAGAGTTTGACAATGCTGTGAAGCGTCTGGGCATCATGGATGTAGCCGGGGCCACCATCCGGCAGATATGCGGTCTTGCCCACGAGCTGGAGCAGAGTGCCGGCGAGCCGATGATTCATCTGGAAATAGGCAACCCGGGTCTTGACGCCGAGTCCATTGGCGTGGAGGCCGAAATAGAGGCTCTCCGCGAGGGCGTGGCCAACATATATCCCCCCATCCAGGGGGTGCCGCGCCTCAAGAAAGCCGGAAAGGCCTTCCTGAAACGCTTCCTCGACATCGATATTGACGAGAAGGGTATAATACCCACTGTTGGCTCCATGCAGGGCAGCTTCACGCTGCAGCTTCTCCTGGCTCAGCGCCTCAAGGAGAAGAAAGACACCATGCTCTTCATCATGCCCGGTTTCCCGGCCAACCGTCAGCAGGCTAAGGTGCTCGGCATTAAGACCGAACAGTTCGACATTTACCCCTATCGCGGAAAGGCTCTCGAGGCCAAGCTCGAAAGTTACCTCAGCAAGGGGAACGTGACGGGAATCATGTACAGCAATCCCAACAATCCGGCATGGACCAACCTTACCGAGGAGGAGCTGGAGATTATCGGACGTCTCGCCACGAAGTATGACGCGATAGTTCTGGAGGACATGGCATATTTCGGCATGGATTTCCGGCGCGACATACAGGCTCCCGGCGCGGTGGGCTCGACGGTGGCAAGGTATACCGACAACTATATCCTGCTTCTGTCGGGGTCGAAGATCTTCAGCTATGCCGGACAGCGCATAGCGCTGGTATGCATCGGCGACAAGGTCTACGACACCAAATACGACTATCTGGAGAAGTTCTATGAGATACCCCGTTTCGGCGACGCTTATATATATGGAGTGCTGTATGTGTCATCGTCGGGCACATCTCATTCGGCGCAGTTCGCGTTAGCCCGGATGCTCGAGGCGGCGGTAGAGGGCGAGCTCCCGTTTGTGGAGCATTGTTCGGAGTATGGCCGGCGTGCTGAAAGGATGAAGAAGCTTTTCGAGGAGAATGGGTTCAGAATTGTCTACGACATGGATGGCGACGAGCCTATCGCCGACTGTTTCTGCTACACGATAGGCCGCGACGGCATGAGCGGTGCGGAGCTGCAGAAGGAACTCATGAAGCATGGTATCAGCTCCATAGCTCTTGCCACCACCGGCAGCGAGCAGGAAGGCATTCGCGCGTGTGTGTCGATGGTCTCCAGCGACGAGCAGTTCGAGCGCATGGAACGTTATCTCAAGAACTTCAACAGCAAGCCATGAACGGTACGAAATATGTGACGCCCGCCGAGGCTGTCCGACTGATAGAGAGCGGCGACCACGTCTACATCCAGGGCTCCACGTCAATACCCGAGGTATTGTGCGAGGCTCTGGCAGAGCGTGGTCCCGAACTTAAGGACGTGGTGATTTATTCGGGTTTCGCGGTAGGCCGTCGGCCATCGCCGCTTTGCCGCCCGGAGTTCAAGGACTCTTTCCTGATTGACTCTTTCTTCGTATCGAACGCCTTCCGACAGTGGATTGCGGAGGGTTACGGCACGATGACACCGCGCTTCCTGGGGGAGGTACCGGAGCTGTTTCGCGACGGTACGTGCCGTGTGGATGTGGCGCTGATCAACTGTTCGATGCCGGATGCCGAGGGGAATGTGAGCTTCGGAGTGTCGGCCGACCTTGCCACGGCAGCCGTGGAATGTGCCGACAGGGTGATTGCCCAGATTAATCCTTATGTTCCATTTACGCCTGGTGATGCCGTGATAAACCTAAGCCAGCTTGCCGCCGTAGAGGTGTCGGAGCCGTTGGTGGAGGTGCCTACGGCCACGCCTACCGAGGAGGAGATACGCATCGGCAACTATATCGCCGAGCTTATTCCCGACGGAGCCACGCTGCAGATTGGCGTGGGAGGTATCCCCAACGCTGTGATCAGGGCGCTGTCGGGCCATAAGCATCTCGGCCTGCATACGGAAGCCATGACCGACGGCGTGTTGCCCCTGCTGCAGAGCGGCGTGATCGACAACTCTTGCAAGAAGGTGATGCCCGGAAAGTCGGTGGCTTCGCTCGCTCTCGGTTCAAAGGCCCTCTATGATTTCCTCGACTATAACGATGACATTATCTTCAAGGATGTGGCATGGACCAACAATCCTTTCACAATCGCCAGCAACCCCAAGGTGATGTCGATAAATTCATGTCTGGAGATAGATCTCACGGGTCAGGTATGCGCCGATTCGATAGGGAGGAAAATCTTCAGTGGCGTAGGAGGCCAGCATGACTTTGTGTATGGCTCGAGCCGCAGCGAGGGGGGACTCTCGTTCCTCGCCATGCTCTCCACTACCAACAAGGGACAGAACAAGATCAAGCCTGTTCTCACCGAAGGTGCCGGTGTGGTCACTACCCGTTTCCAGACGAACTATATCGTCACGGAGAACGGTATCGTGAACCTGCGGGGCAAGAATCTTGCCGAGCGTGCCAAGCTGATGATTTCCGTGGCTGCTCCGCAGTTCCGCGAAGAGCTCGAAAGGGAGGCAGCCGAACGTTTCGGCTATTCCTTCCTGCGTCTGAAATAAACATTCCCCTGTTGCGCCATGCGTGACAGGGGATTATTATCAGGTTTAGACCCCATCCGACAAAAAACGTTAACGCAGGGCGGTGTCTTTCCGGTAAATTTCGCCAAGTCTCATCGGTCACGATGCCCGCATCGCTCCC
>CABUTY010000140.1 GCA_902494595.1 uncultured Porphyromonadaceae bacterium
ATCGGCTGTGAAGGCCGATATGGAACAGGCGCGGCCCATGGACCGTCTGGTATGCGGCGATGTGGGCTTCGGCAAGACGGAGATTGCCGTACGCGCCGCCTTCAAGGCCGCTTGCGACAGCAAGCAGACAGCTATCCTCGTGCCCACCACTGTGCTCGCAATGCAGCATTACCATACCTTCTCGCAGCGCCTCAAGGACTTCCCGGTAAGGGTGGAGTTCCTCAGCCGCGCCAAGAAACCAGCTGAAGTCAGGCAGATTCTCGCCGACCTCCGGGAAGGAAAGATTGATATCCTCATAGGCACCCACAAGATTATCGGCAAGCAGGTGCAGTTCAAGGATCTGGGTCTGCTGATTGTCGACGAGGAGCAGAAATTCGGCGTAGCCGTCAAAGAGAAGCTCAAGCAGCTGAAGGTTAATGTCGACACGCTGACGATGTCGGCGACGCCGATACCGCGCACGCTGCAGTTCTCGCTGATGGGGGCCCGCGACCTGTCGAGCCTCAACACTCCGCCGGCCAACCGCCAGCCGATCATGACCACGGTGTCGATGCTCGACGACGATACCCTGCGCGAGGCCGTAAGCTTCGAGCTTAGCCGAAACGGACAGGTGTTCTTCGTGACAAACCGTATCGAGAACCTTGCCGAGCTGGAGACGAAGCTACGCCGTCTGGTGCCCGGCGTCAGGGTGGTGACCGCCCATGGCCAGATGCCGGCAGAAAGGGTGGAACAGGCGATTCTCGATTTCGCCAACCATGACTATGACGTGCTGCTGAGCACCACCATCATAGAGAATGGCGTCGACATGCCCAATGTCAACACCATCCTTGTGAACAATGCCCACAGTTTCGGACTCAGCGAGCTCCATCAGCTACGTGGGCGCGTAGGGCGCAGCAGCCGCAAGGCCTTCTGTTACCTTTTCGTGCCACACGGGGCGGCGCTGACGCCTGTGGCCCGGCGGCGGCTGCAGGCCATAGAGTCGTTCAGCGACCTGGGCAGCGGCATACAGATAGCCATGCAGGATCTCGACATACGTGGTGCCGGAAATCTTCTCGGCGCCGAACAGTCGGGATTCATCGCCGACCTCGGCTATGAGGCTTACCAGCAGATTCTGCGCGAGTCGGTGACGGAGCTGCGTACCGAAGAGTTCGGCGACGACTTCGACGACCTGTCGGAAAGTTCCGAGAATGCCGGCAATTTCGTGGCCGACGTAACCATAGAGAGCGACCTGGAACTGCGGCTGCCCCCAGAGTACGTGCCCAACGAAAATGAGCGCATCACCCTTTACCGTCAGCTTGACGCCATGGAACGTACGGAGCAGGTGGAGGAGTTCAGAAAAGAATTGCGCGACCGTTTCGGCAAGATTCCACCTGTCAGCGAGGAGCTGGTTAAAGTGGTGGAACTGCGTATACTGGCGCGCAAATCGGGTTTTGAAAGGATAGTGCTGAAGAACGGGGCCATGCGTGCCTACTTCGTAAGCAGCGACAACGAGGCCTACTATCACAGCAGGACCTTCGCCGCCATAATGCGCAGGCTTCAGGAGAATCCCGCGGGCACTCGGTTAAAGGAGCTTGGCGACAGGTCGCTGCTGGTGATGGAGAATGTCGGCGACGTCTCCACGGCCCTGAAGACCCTGGAGAGTCTCGTTACTTCTTCTCGTCCTTGAGGATGTCGCGGATTTCGGTGAGGAGCTTCTCCTCGGCAGTAGGTTCGGGTGCCGGTGCGGCCGCCTCTTCCTTGGCCTCCTTGTGCATGAACTTCATGGTGACGCGAAGGGCTATGAAGATACTCAGCGCAATGATCAGGAAGTCGACGATGTTCTGGATGAACATGCCGTAGTTGATTGCCACCTCCTCAACGGCGGCTTTGCCGGTGGCTACATCCGCAGGCTCAGCGTGATGAATCACATACCGCATGTTCTCGAAACCGGTGTTGCCCGTGCACAGGCTGATGATCGGCATGATGATGTCGTCGACGAGCGAGCTCACTATCTTGCCGAAAGCACCGCCCACAATTACACCGACGGCCATGTCAATCACATTCCCCTTCAGGGCGAAAGCCTTGAAATCAGATAAAAACTTTCCCATACTAATTTTTATAAACTGGATTTTCAGTTAAAAACAAATAAAAAGGAGAGAACGGATGTGCAAAAGTGCGAAAAAATTCTTAATTTTGCAAAGTTAAACACAACCCAAAGCCAATTGGGTCATTATATATATAAGCAAGTGTAGTAAAGTACCCCCTGCGGATACCCCGGCTATGCGGACTAAGGACAAAATAAAGAGAAAAAAATAAGAACCCAAAAATAAATAAAGAGAGTAATGACAAAGATTGGCATTAACGGATTCGGCCGCATCGGTCGATTCGTATTCCGCGCCAGCACAAAGCGCGATGACATCGAGGTAGTAGCAATCAACGATCTTCTTCCTGTAGACTACATGGCCTACATGCTGAAGTACGACACGATGCATGGCCGCTTCGAAGGCACAGTAGAGGCTGACATGGAGAAGAACGAGCTCATCGTCAACGGCAAGCGCATCCGCGTGACAGCCTGCCGCGACCCGAAAGAAATCAACTGGGGCGCAGTAGAGGCTGAGTACGTTGTGGAGTCGACGGGTCTCTTCCTGACCAAGGAGAAGGCACAGGCTCACATCGAGGCCGGCGCCAAGTACGTGGTGATGTCGGCTCCCAGCAAGGACGACACCCCCATGTTCGTATGCGGCGTTAACGAGAACACCTACGTAAAGGGCACACAGTTCGTATCCAACGCCAGCTGCACCACCAACTGTCTCGCACCTATCGCCAAAGTTCTCAACGACAACTTCGGCATCAAGGAGGGTCTGATGACCACCGTACACTCCACAACCGCCACACAGAAGACCGTGGACGGTCCTTCGATGAAGGACTGGCGTGGTGGCCGCGCAGCCAGCGCAAACATCATCCCCAGCTCCACTGGCGCCGCCAAGGCTGTCGGTAAAGTAATCCCCGAACTCAACGGCAAGCTCACCGGTATCTCCATGCGTGTGCCTACCCTCGACGTTTCGGTTGTTGACCTTACCTGCAACCTCGAGAAGCCCGCTACAAAAGAGGCTATCTGCGCTGCCATGAAGGCTGCCGCCGAAGGCGAACTCAAGGGTGTGCTCGGTTACACTGAGGATGCTGTCGTCAGCTCCGACTTCCTCGGCTGCACCATGACCTCAATCTTCGACGCAAACGCCGGTGTTTACCTCACCGACAATTTCGTCAAGGTCATCAGCTGGTACGACAATGAGATCGGCTACTCCAACAAGGTGCTCGACCTCATCGCCCACATGAAGAAAGTAAACGGTTAATCCACTACCGTCACAGCAAACGAAAGCCCGGCCGACCGCCGGGCTTTCATTTTATTGATGTCGTTGTGCCGGAAAATCCGATTGACGATTTGCAAAGATATGCCAAATCGTCGAGTATTCCAAATTACAGGTCTGCGGCCTTACTTCGACTAGACAGTTTTAAAACATTAACTATATTTAACATTCCCGGGAGGAATTTTGTATTAATTTTGTAAAATCGGGTTACCCGTAACAATCAAACAACAACTAACACAGACAGACTGAATGAAAAAACTCTACCTGCTCCTGGCGGCGCTCGCCTGCGCCGTGTCGGCATTCGCACTGCCGGAAAAGCTCTATCTCGTGGGCAACTTCAATAATTATTCAACGCCCAACAATGACACCAACCTGTACATCCTCTCACCTACCGATACAGAGGGCGGCTACTCGGGGACTTTCGACATACCGGCACAGCCCGGCACCAATCAGCTTATGTTCAGAGTATTCACCGAAAAAACATGGAACACCGTTAAATCATACGGAACCAGATACGCCCCCGACCTGTACTGTTTCAGCAATGCAAACGCGGAAACCACCCTATACTCCAATAAAAACGATGGTACACAAGATGCTGTTTGCGGAAATTGGAAAGGGGGCAGGATTACCTTCAGCTGCCGGCTTGACGAGTCAAAAGGCGAGATGCAGGTCACATTGACCACTCCCGACCAGCCTGTCACACCTCCCGTACCGGAAAAAGTATGGGTGATAGGTGATTTCAACGACTGGGCCATACCGACAGCCTCCTCCGACAATGGCGCCATCGGACTGACGAAGACTGTCGACGGCTTTTCAAGCACATATATTACCCCCTATTATGTGGCCGAAAACGCCGCTATCCCCTCAGGTAAGGCCCGGTTCGTCTTCTATTACATAGACCCGAAAGACTCTAAAGGGAAGTTTGTCGAATCCGCACATAACCCGAATGTATTCGGAATTTACCGCTTATCTGAAGATGAGATATATGGAGTTGCTGCTGGATACTGGAGTTCTGAAAAGAATCCGGTCCACGACAATCTTGCCGCCGCACGCGCCAACGCGACCTACATCGCCAATTATACCGGGCCATCCCTGACAATCAACTTCGTCTGGAACATGCCGTTAGAGACTCCCTCGGACTCATTTTATTATTGGAACGACGCGCCGATGAACGACATGAACCATCTGAACCTGTACATCGAGAATATCGATACCGATGAAAAAAGAATCGTACGCACAGAAGAAAACAACATGTACATATCATGGTCTAAAGTCGAGATTTCCGGAAATGTGAGAATATGGCTTACGGATGCCGAAGAACTGCCGGTTGTCAACAAATGGGGATTATACGAGGATGCGAGCCTCACGAAGTTTGGCAGCCCCATCCCCTCTTTCTGCATAAAAGACGGCAAACCGCTTACAGTGAATACCGGTGATTTATACGGCCTTCTATCCGGAAACATTTATAAAGGAAAGCATACAATGTTCTG
>CABUTY010000141.1 GCA_902494595.1 uncultured Porphyromonadaceae bacterium
AACAAGGCCACCGTGTTCGGATATTGGGTAGACGACCCGGAGCGCTACGGCGTGGCCACATTCGACAAGGAGGGCAACTGCCTGTCGATAGAGGAAAAACCGCAGCACCCCAAGTCGAACTATGCCGTGGTGGGGCTTTATTTCTATCCCAACAGGGTAGTGGACATAGCGGCCAACATCAAGCCATCGGCGCGTGGCGAGCTTGAAATCACCACGGTGAACCAGGAGTTTCTGAATTCCGGCGAGCTCAAGGTGCAGACACTTCCGCGGGGCTTCGCATGGCTCGACACCGGCACGCACGACTCCCTGGCCGAGGCCTCGATATATGTGGAGGTGCTCGAAAAACGTCAGGGTCTGAAGATTGCCTGTCTCGAAGGCATCGCATACCGGCATGGCTGGATAAGCCGCGAGAAAATGACCGAAATCGCCCGGCCTATGTTGAAGAATCAATATGGTCAATACCTCATGAGGGTTATTGACGAACTTGACCAGAACCGATGAACGTGATAAAGACCGCCATAGAAGGCGTGGTTATAATAGAGCCGAGGGTGTTCAAGGACAGCCGCGGCTACTTCTTTGAGAGCTATAACAAGAGTGTATTCGACCGGGAGGTAGCGCCGATAGAATTCGTGCAGGACAACGAGTCCTGTTCGAGCTACGGGGTGATGCGCGGACTGCATTACCAGAGGCCGCCCCATGCACAGTCGAAGCTTGTAAGATGCGTCAGAGGGCGCGTGCTCGATGTGGCTGTCGACATACGCAAAGGCTCGCCCACTTACGGTCAGCATGTCGCCGTGGAACTCTCCGAGGAAAACAAACGTCAGTTCTTCATTCCTCGCGGTTTCGCCCATGGGTTCGCCGTCCTGAGCGACACCGCCGTGTTCCAGTACAAATGCGACAACTTCTATGCACCCGAAGCCGACGGCGGTATCTCGATAGTCGACCCGTCGCTCGGTATCGACTGGCATATTGACCCGACACATGCGCTGCTGTCGGAGAAAGACACTCTCCAGCCACTGCTGAAAGACTTCGAGTCGCC
This sequence comes from uncultured Porphyromonadaceae bacterium, assembly GCA_902494595.1. GTDB lineage: Bacteria > Bacteroidota > Bacteroidia > Bacteroidales > Muribaculaceae > Lepagella. Next base: position 1,040 of record CABUTY010000141.1, read on the forward strand.
CTTCACTTTCTGACACTCATAGCAAATGTCGCGGCGGCTATGTTTCCCACTTATATGCGGCATGACGGTCGTGCTGTGTGTGTACCTCGATTGCACCACGGGTCCCCACGACCTCAATCTGCTGTTGGTGGGATGCGCCGTTCTTTCTCCCCTGCTGCTCGCCTTGCCGCAATGCCGCAGATTCATTCCGCGCACCGACATACCCGTAGCCCTTTTCATCCTTCTCCTCTCCATCTCCGCAATACTGCTGCATAAGGATTCCTTCCGCTGGCAGACCATCGCCCTGTCATGGGCACTCGCCTTCTATTACGCGATGTGCGTCCGGCTGCAGACCGCCGACCAGACGTCTCCCGAACAATTCCTGCGTCTCCTCAGGGCGATAGTCTACGCATATGCCGCCACGATGTGCATACAGCAACTCTGCGTAATTGCGGACATTCCCGTATTCAACAGCATCACTTCCTACGGCAACAACAGATGGAAGCTTAACGCTCTGGGCCCCGACACGCCTGTAATGTCGCAGACTCTCGGCGTAATCATGGTGGCTTACGGAGGCATCTCCATCCTGCACAATCGGAAAGCTACCCTTTTCGCCGACATACGCCGGTATCCGTTGCTGTGGATAGCCTTCTGCTGGTGCCTCTTCTCCACCGACAACGCCTCGGCATATGTGGTATTTCCGGTGACACTGCTTCCATGGTATAAACAGCGTTACCTGCCGTGGGTGTCGCTGGGAGTGGTGGTATGCGCCGGGATATTCCTTTTAGCGGCACCCGGACTCGAGAGCCACAAGCATTACCGCCGGCTGAGGGATGTGGGCGTGGCCACGCTTACGCTCGACGAACAGCAGATAATCAAGGCCGACACCAGCATGTCGGCCCGCGTGGCGACAACACTGGCCGTGGCCCGAGACATGAATCCCGCCGACAGGTCTTTCTGGACAGGTCATGGCACCGATGCCGACACCCGGCTGATACAAAGCAAATATCCCGACATAAGTTGCTTCGTGGTGGAGGGCCCGCAGATAATACGTGCATGGTACAATTACGGATTCTTCGTATGGCTTGCCCTTGAGGCCATGGTGGTGGCCATATGCCTCGTGCCGCGCAAACCGCTCACATGGCTTTTCGCCCTGATGGCTGTGGCTCAGACCGGACATTACAACTGCCCGATGATGTGGCTCATTCTCCTCCTCGCCACCCAATACCGGATTTATTCCTCAGGTATGCCGAAGGGGCAACATATAGCCGCCGACGACGTTAATAATACTGCAATAACGCAATATGGAGAGGAATAAGAAAAGAGTCGCGGTGATAGGTACGCAGGGCGTACCGGCCCATTACGGGGGCTTCGAATCGCTCGCCGAAAACATCATCGGTCAATACCAGAGCGATGACGTTGACTACACGATATTCTGCTCCAGCCCGCTGATGGACAAGACGTTGCCGCGTTACAAAGGGGCGAAGCTGCGATATGTGCCCATCAACGCCCATGGTGCCAGCAGCATCCCCTACGACATAGTGTCGATGCTCAAGAGTCTCCGCGGTTACGACACGCTGTTGATTCTCGGCGTGTCGGGGTGCATGAGTCTTCCACTCATCAAAAAAATCACGAAGGCCCGGATTATCATCAATATCGACGGCCATGAATACCTTCGCCACAAATGGGGCTCCGTAGCCCGCACGGTGCTGAAGATGTCGGAGGCCGCCGCCGTGAAGTATGCCGACACGGTGATAACCGACAACAAGGGTATCTACGACTATGTGAAAGCCACCTATGGCCGGGAGGCAGAAATCATAGCTTATGGCGGCGACCACGTGATGCGTACCATCCCGGTGCGCAAGCAGCACCTGATGCTCGACAACTATCATCTCAAGCCGGGCTCCTACACCCTGGCCATGTGCCGCATAGAGCCGGAGAACAACTGCGAGATGATACTGCGCGCCTTCCGGGGCTTTTCGCAGACGATAGCCTTCATAGGCAATTGGGGATACTCCGACTATTCGAAACGACTATATCAGGAATATGCCGACGAGCCCAACATAAAGCTTTTCGACGCCATCTACGACCTGGACGTCCTCTACGCGCTGCGCAACAACGCACGCTGCTACATCCACGGCCATTCGGCCGGCGGCACTAACCCTTCGCTTGTGGAAGCAATGTTCTTCGGGCGTCCGATACTCGCTTTCAACGCCATCTACAACCGCGAGACCACTTTCGGAAACGCCCTCTATTTCGACGACGACCTGCAGCTCCGCGACCTCCTCGAATCGGAACTCCCCGATGCCCATATCCTCGCACTCCAGGCAAAAAAATTCTATTCCTGGGCTACAATCGCCCGTCAATACGAAAACCTTTATTAGACGCTTTTAAGATTTGTTAAACCGGCCGATTTGGGGAGCGTCGGATTTTTTTGTAATTTTGTTATCCATACGGCGATGCCCCGATGGCGTCCTTAGTGCGTGATTTTTAAGGAACACGCTGTTAATACCCCAAAGCATGCGATTCAAACACATCATATATCTCATATTATGCTGTCTGTTGTGCGCAGGCAGCGTGGAGGCCATCCCGGCAATGGCAGCATCCACATCTGTTTCAAAATCGAAAAGTTCAAAGAAAAAATCTTCCTCCCGATCCAAAAAGAAGTCCTCCTCCAAGTCGAAGTCACGGCATTCGGCGAGCAAGAAAAGCCGTAGCGGAAGCAAGAGCGGATCAAGTCGGGAAAAGGGAAAGAAGACATCGTCACGGAGCAAGAAGAGCGGCAGCCGCACCAAGCGTCGCGGCCATAACGCCGTAAAAACCCGTTATGTGGCACCTCCCAAGGAGACGGCGCAGAACGATTCGCTGACTCTTGCCGTCAATGCCTTGGTGCTCCGGCGCATACCCACGCACCTTAACCCTGGCGGCCTGCGCGTGAACAGCGTTAAGCCTAACCATTCCTCAAAAACCGCCGCTGTCTCTCTCAACGAGAACTTCACCTATCTGCCCGTGACACGCGGCCTGATCGACACGCTGCGCAGAAATGTCCGCGAGGCTCTCCCCGATTCCATCTCCGACTACCGCGTGAACCTTTCGGTCAACGGCAAAGACCTCGCATACTACATACGCCGTATCGACAAGCTCCCCGAACAGTATCGCAAAAATCCGGCGTTCGTGAGCGAAGTCAATCCGGTGGCAGACGTATCCAAGGGTATGGAAAACGATATCCTGGCCTTATGGCACAGTCATGGCCGCTATTTCAAGAACGGGGCATGGTCGTGGCAGCGTCCTCTGCTCTTCCAGAGCATCGAGGACACCTACACCATGAGCTACATACTCCCCTACGTGGTGCCCATGCTGGAGAATGCCGGAGCCTACGTATTCCTGCCTCGCGAACGCGATACCAACAAAAACGAGGTTATCGTCGACAACGACACCAACCCGGAGGGTCAGGTATACTCGCAGTCGACCTACCGCGAGAACAACGGGCGCAACCAATGGGCCACAGGCGAACTGGAAGGATTCATCTACGACCTTCCCGACTTCCGCGATACCGAGAATCCTTTTGAGAACGGTTCCTACCGCCAGGTGCCGACAGTGTCGCGCAACGACAAGGCCTCGGTGGCCGCCTGGTATGCCGACATCCCCGAAGATGGTGAATACGCCATATACGTAAGCTACAAGACTCTTCCCAATTCCACCTCCGATGCCCGTTATACCGTGAACTATTCCGGGGGTTCCAAGGAATTCACGGTCAACCAGACGATGGGCGG
>CABUTY010000142.1 GCA_902494595.1 uncultured Porphyromonadaceae bacterium
ACTGAAGGCTTCTGCAATCGCCATCATTCCGTCTCCGAATCTAATGGGATCCATACTCGTTTTTACTGAAACCTCAACTGACATGCCTGCTTCAAGGACAAGACCATTTATATGTCCTCCTTTTTTGACAGATACTTTCCAGATTGCCATTGGTGTAATAGTTTTAGGTTACGGTTCTCGCGGTGAACCGGTTACCGTTGTGCCGGATAAAAAAGAGGACACAACGCTCTTTTGTTTCTTCCTTTCGGTAAGGCTCTGGTAAGCCCGGAATCAAGATTGAAGCAAAAGCAGCCTGCGCCCTCGGATGAGGATACACGGATTGCTATTGACTTCCATCTTATGATTCCTTGTAGAATTTACCAGATTTTACCGAATCGGATGGATGTCATTGCAACTGGTGCAATATCTTATGTAGTCTTATCCTTTCTGTTTCGTATTTTCGTCTTTTGATTAATATGGCAAAATTACGAATTTATTTTTGAACTACAATGGATTATGCGCAGGTGCTTGATATGTTTTACAGCACAAAATTATATCGGAGGACTGCCATTAGCTGTCACTGAAATTAAAAATTTCGATGGCTCACTGCCATGACTTGTCATTGGAGTGAAATTGGGGGACTTTATTCACCTGGTTTCTTAATATCCGCCGGGAGAGATGCGATTCGAGAGAGCAACAATGCCGCACGCCGCTTTACTTCAGCCATATCGGGGAATGTCTGGAAATCGAGCTTGAAAAGCGATTCATCCATGGGCTCATACCACCAGTAGTCGCTGCGATACTTCTTTCCATTCTCTACCTGTAGCAGTTCGGCTACCATTTCACGATATGCAGCATCCTGTATGCTCGTGACAACATAAACCAGAACCTTGTCGTTGTATATCCCTATAGACACCCACAGGTCAGTGCGATTATAGTCGGCGTCGTTCCAGATGCACACATAACCCCGGTAATCCTCATCCCAGTCGGCACTGTCGGCATTCGGAATCTCGCCGTCATGTACCGACTGGATGAGGTTTATGCCGGAATCGTACGGCACTTGTCTGAGCCGGCTGGCTATGGCTTTGATGTCTTCCATATCTTTTTTAGGAATGTCCGACCCCGACATTATCAGATTATATATGTCGGTTACTGAAGAGGATTTGTCAGTATCGGTGGAAATCATCTTGTTCAGCATCAGACTGAACATACTGTCAATGCCTGGTGTCTCCACCTCCGAGGAAATCCTGTAGCGTGGTTCGGCTCCCTTCACACATTCAATCTCCACATCGAACACGCTCTCAACCGAGCGCCGTATGCGATGGAAGGTGCGTGGGGTAATAACTTTATCAGGTTCATCGTTCATTGACGATTGTTCCCATTTCCTGATAAATTCCTCGATTGATATGCCCCGGGGTGGAGCGTCGATAAACTCGTTCAGCGCCCAAAAGGCGCGCTTGATTTTTGTCTCCAGCATAATTTTATATTTCTATTATGTTCGGTTTGAACAGATTTGTATAGTCGTCGTTCATAATGGCTCCGTTTGAAAAAACAGTTTCGTTGCTGGCGGAGGTCGACAACCTCTCAATACCATGTTGTCGGTGGATGTGGCCGAAAAGATGGGCGCGCAGATGCAGACCCTGCACTCTTTGAAGCAGTTCGGGCGAACCATTATGGATGAATTCCTCGCTGAATACATTGTCAAGGTCCATGATGCCGTAAGGCGGTTCATGAGTGATCAGAACATCCGTATCTTCCGGGATATTGGCATAGTTCCGAATCAAGCGCCCCGATGTTGCGTCGTTTATAAACATTGAAATGCCATGGAATTTTACGCCATCAATCTCGACTCCCGAATTACGGAGAAAATGTACATTCGGCGGAAAACCGTTGATTTCTGCGTCTTCGAGCAAAATGTCGTGATTGCCGCAGATGAAAATATTGTGCGCATACGGCAAATCGCACAGCCATTCCAGGAAATCCATAATCTCCTGCTCGGTGTCATACATTGTTATGTCGCCGGAGTGAATCAGCACGTCTGCATCCGGCAGATATGTAATCCTGCGATGACACCCATGGGTGTCCGATATGTGTAGTATTCTCATAGATTCTTATTTTGATGCTGCAAAGATAATAAAATTCGTTGCCAATATATGACAATCAATTGAAAATATGTTGCATAACATATAAAACACAAATAATGCCACCGTGGAAAATCCAGAGCGGACTGACCCCCTGCACCAGTCTTGATTGCCCCCCTGGCCTAATTTGGGGTTGACCCTCAAGAACTTAAATAAAAATGACCCATGCCGGAATTGTTCAGGCAGGGGATTTTTATGTAATTTTGATAGCCGTCCTGGCCGATGGGATATAAATCAAAATACAATGACACAGTTAAGGAATATTCTTCATTGCTATGCAATGGGGATGGGAATAAAAGGCATCAGCGGTGCCTTCGAGCTTTCCAGGAACACGGTTCGCAAGTACGTACGGATGTGCCAGGAAAGCGGCATCCCGATCCCGAAGTTGATGGAGATGAGCGAGAGCCGTCTCCAGGAGATGTTTGTCGGGGGACGTCAGCGGGAGTACAGACCGTCGCCGCGCAGACTCGAGCTGGAGGCCCTGCTTCCTGAATATGCCGCACGACTGAAGCACAAGGGCGTCACGGTGAAGTCCCTGTATGCCGAATACGCGTTGTCGCACCCCGAAGGATACCGGCACGCCAACTTTCAGATTCTTCTGAGAAGGCATATGCTCCAGACTACAGCCGTCGGGCATGTGGAACATTACGCCGGAGACCAGATGTACATCGATTTTGCCGGCGACAGGCTGGAGGTGGTCGACGAGACATCCGGAGAAGCGAGGAGCGTGGAGGTCTTCGTGGCCATCCTTCCGTGCAGCCACTACACATACTGCGAGGCTGTGTGGTCACAGCGCAAGGAGGACCTGATAAAGGCCTGCGAGAACGCCCGGCGTATCTTCGGTGGAGTTCCGATGGCGATTGTTCCGGACAACCTGCGGTCCGCGGTGACCCGCAGCGACAGGAACGAGCCGGTGATAAACGATGACTTCGCGGCGTTCGCCGAACATTACGGTTGCGCCGTGTATCCGGCCCGGGTACGTCATCCTAAGGACAAGGCACTTGTGGAGAACGCCGTCAAGCTCAGGTACAGTTCCGTCTACACCGACATCGAGGGCCTTGTGTTCCATAATCTGGAAGACCTGAACAAAGCCATACTGCACTCTCTGGAAGTCTTCAACGACCGGAAGTTGACGGGCCGGAACAAGTCACGCCGGCAACTGTTCGAAGAGGTCGAGAGGGACTATCTGCGCCCGCTTCCCGAAATGAGGTACCAGTTGAAGGAACGAAAGTCCGTGACGGTGATGAAGAACAGCTATGTGACTCTGGAGCGCCATCATTACAGCGTGCCGACCGACTATATCGGGAAGCGTGTCGATATAGTCTACGACTCCGACATCCTCGAGATCTATCACGGACTGCGGCTGGTCACTGTGCATCAACGTGATGATACACCGTATGTATACACCACGAAGGAAGCCCACAACCTGCCCGGACGACATGGAACCTACGAGCAGGATCTGGAGGAGGTGTACCATAGGGCCGCGGAAATGGACAACATAGGCCTGCTGTACCTCAAGGAAGTGGCGGCATATAGGAAATATCCGCCCAACGCCTTCCGTTCGTGCCGCGGAATCCTGTCCATGGAGAAGAAATACGGACAGGACCGTCTCGTGGCGGCATGCGCCTGTACCACGCAGATGAGGGTGTACGGATACCAGGATGTAGTTGACATCCTCAACCGGCGCGACGACGCCGAGTTCCTGCCTCAGGCCGACGGTTCCGACGAACCGGAGCATACATTGCCCGCGCACAGGAACATACGCGGCAAGGAATACTTCATAAGAAACACAAACCCCGAGAACGAGAACAAAGAAAACTATGGAAACAAATAAGAATACAGCCCCCGTGGCTCCGGAGAAGGACCGCAACGCCGTCTCTCTGGATCTGATGAGCCGCATGAAGCTTCACGGAATGGCACGGGCCTTCCGTGAGAGCCTTGACTCGACAATGGCCGAGGCGATGACTCCGGACGCCTTTCTGTCGATGCTGCTTGCCAAGGAATGGGACTACCGTTCCGACGCCGCCATACAGCGCCTGATTCGTCAGGCAGGCTTCCGCTACACGGCCTTCCTCGAGAAGGTCGACTACTCGATAAACAGAGGCCTGGACCGCAACCCGATGGAGCGCCTCGCCTCGCTGGAGTTCGTGGCCAAGGGGCAGAACCTGTTCATCACCGGTCCTTCGGGAACAGGGAAAAGCTATCTGGCGACCGCGTTGGGCTATCAGGCCTGCAAGGAAGGCATCCGTACCTGCTATGCCAGCGCGCCCAAACTCATGGGCTCGCTCAAGGTCGCCAAGACCAAAGGCACGCTGGAAAGTGAGCTTAAGAAGATCGAACGGTGTCCGCTGCTGATCCTCGATGCTCTCTTCCTGGTGCCAATGGACGCAAAGGAGAGACCTCTGCTTCTCGACATATCATCGAGGACAGACACGAGCGCAAATCCATCGTAGTGACCTCTCAGCTGAATGTGTCGGACTGGTACGACGCAATCGGCGAACCCACGGTGGCAGACGCCATACTCGACCGCATCGTGCACTCTGCCCATCACATAGAACTGAAAGGCGAGAGTGTCCGCAAGATAAAGGCATACGGAAAGTAGAAACG
>CABUTY010000143.1 GCA_902494595.1 uncultured Porphyromonadaceae bacterium
ATACTGAAAATCTATGACATAACAAAGGCTTTCAAGCTGAAATTCAGCGCGAAAGCCTTGTTTTTTAGCCTGTTTAAACTATAACAAGAGACTGCCCAAACTTGTTAGACAGTCCCTTTTAAGTCTATTTCAATCGGTTATTTGAAAGAGTCGGGGAGGTCGTTCTCGTAAAGAACGGTGGAGCCCGGCTCCAGAAGAGGCTGCAGCAGTTTCTGAGCCTCGTTGAAATCATTGGCTATGATTAGCGAGTCGGGATTGAATCCGGCCGTTTTGACACCTTCCACGATAGCGTCGCGGTTAGTGGCGCCCACTACTATGATTATGTCGGCACGGTCGCCGGAGGCCACATATTCGCCAAACTCCCTGTTGAGTTGCTGCTGGCTGTCGCCAAGTTCCACCATACCGGGAGTGATGAGTATTCTACGGCCATCCCTGAAATGGGCGAGTACATCGGCCGCCATCCGGGCGCCGGCGGGATTGGAATTGAAAGCATCGTCGATGACGGTGATGTTTCCCGGGATGCGCCGTATGCTCAGCCGATGTTCCACAGGCATTATCGATGCTACCGCCGAGCGTATCTTTGCAGGCTTCATGCCCGACTGCAGAGCAATTACAATGGCCCCGAGAAGGTCAGACACATTGCATTCACCCAGCAGACGCGTCTCCACATCGAACATCAGCCCATCGGGACCTGTTACGGTGAAAGTGGTGCCTGAGGCGGAATAATGCACATTCCGGGCGTAGTAATCGCAACCTTCACGCGAGGTGACGCCATAGCGGAAAGTCTTGACATTGGTTGTGGCGCGGGCTGCGCAAGGTTCGGAATCATTGTTGATTACCGCATAGCCGTCGGCCGGAAGGGCGTCGACAAGTTCGAACTTCGTGCGGCATACATTGTCGATGCTCTTGAAAGTCTCGAGATGCATGGGTCCCACCGCCGTGACGATACCCACCGAGGGATGCACGATGTCGCATATTTCCTTGATGTCGCCCACTTGCTTGGCGCCCATCTCGCAGATGAAAATCTGGTTGTAAGGCTTCAGCTGTTCGCGGATTGTGCGCACCACTCCCATGGGAGTGTTGAAGGAGCCGGGGGTAATCAGCGTGTCATACTCCTCGCTGAGTATTCTCTGCAGATAGTGCTTGGTGCTCGTTTTCCCATAAGAGCCGGTAACGCCGATGATCCTGAGGTCGGGCATGGAGCGGAGGATGCGTTTGGCATCGTTGATATACCGCTGCCGTATCATATATTCCACAGGCATCAGAATCACGTCGGCCACCATCACCACCACCCACGACAGAATGTTGACGAGCAGGATGGAGGCGATTGTGATTTGTACGCCGTTATAATTGGTGAAGAGCGTTTTGTTGCCGAGGCAGATAGCCAACGCCGTTATGGCACCCACAGCTATGCCGGCGCAGAGAGAATATAGTCGCCAGACACGGTGGGTGAACACAAGCGGTTTTTTCGCCTTGCGGCGCAGGATAATGGCTATCTTGGCCAGAGCCACGAGAGCCACGGCCAGAGCCGCCATAGGGTAATAGAGGAGCACGGCCATCATCAGGAATAGAGCCGCGACATCCACCAGTCGCCACGCACTCCCCATGTTGCCGCGCAGCCATCGCCAATAACGTCCCAGACGATAGGAGTTCTGCTGGAACATCTGAAGATCATACTTGAAATTGAGTACCGTATAAATCCCCAGTATCACATAGATTACAATAAAGAATGCACTCACTTTTTGATATTTTATTTTCGGATTTTCTGAATCATGCCAGCTCCTTTTTAAAAAATTCGCGGGCTACGGCTCTGAACCGGGCCGGCTCGTCGAGGAATGAGTAATGGCCTGCATCGGGGAATGATACGAGGCCGGCCCCCGGGATAAGGCGTTCCATAATCCGGGCATCGCCGAGGGGAGTGGCTGTATCCTTTTCGCCCCATATGAGAAGGGTCTCTGCCTTTATCGACGGGAGCAGCGGAGTGAGGTCCTGGCTTATGGAAAGACTCATTATGCTTCTCATCATGGGCGATGAGTTGCGGTAATCGTCGGAAGCCGCTTTGCCACGCCAGGCGTCTATTACCTTCTGTCCGCGGGATTTGCCCAGAATCACCGGCAACAATTTCCTGGCAGCCTTAAATGAATATACCTTGATGTACCATTTAAGGGAGTGTCGTGGCTTTATACCGGCGGCGTCCACGAGCATCATCTTCGATAATGGCCTCAAGGATGCCAGCCGTATGGCCACTCTGCCGCCATAGGAATGTCCGATCAGCACAGGATCCTTCATGCCCAGAGCATCTATGAACGAGGCGATGCAGTCGGCATACTCCGGCACTCCCCACACCTCGGAGGGTTCCGGACTCTTGCCGAAGCCGGGAAGGTCCACATTATATATATGCATCCCCGACTCGAGAGCCTTGGCGATACTTCGCACGGTAGTGTGGTCGCATCCCCAGCCATGCATCAGCACCACAGGACGCCCCCCTTCGCGTCCCGTCTCCTCATAATGGAGCTGCTGACCGTTGATGTCTATTTCTTTGTCCATTTGTTTCTAAATCGATATGCAAATTTAACGATTTTTTTTGTAATTTTGCGTCCGACACCTGAAACTTACCCCAACTTACCCCGATCATATGGAAGCAAATGAAGTAAGAAGGAAAATGATGGCCTTGTGGAAAGAGACATTCCACGACAGCGAAGAGTATATCGAGATGCTTTTTACGCGATATTTCAATCCGGAACTTGTGGAATATGAAGCCAACGGGCCCGAGATTGTAGCAGCAATGCTCGGCATACCATATGAGTTCGGCGGAGAACAGAGCCGTATCAAAGGATTGTATCTTTGCGGACTCGCCACCAAACAGAAGATGCGTGGCCAGGGGATCATGACCCGCCTTCTTGAACGCATGAATGAGAAGGCAAAGAAAAAAGGGTATTGTTTTACCTTTCTGATACCGGAAACAGAGCTATTAGTGCGATATTATTCCCATCGTGGATATGTCAGCGCCTTCTACAGGAGCGAAAAAAACTATACGTCGGTACATGATTTTGCCGCCGAATACGAGGTCCTTCTCGAAGCGCAGAAGGGGAATGTAGCCGACCTGAAACGCCGATATTTCGCGTCGCTGTCGGGCTGCCGGCTCGATGAATCCACTGCACCTGCTGTCACAGACGCCATAATAGCATTGATGGTAGCCGACGAGATGCAGCAATGTGATCTCGAAGTGCTGCATAATCTCGACGACATACATACCATTATCAAGGAGAACAGGATAAGCGGCGGCCATATCTATTATACTGCCAACAGCCAGGGCACGGTTACTTCCGTTGCCTTCACCACTCTGGTCGAGAGAAGCCGCGTTCATGTGGAACGGATTTATTCGGCCGACCTGTGCAGTACATACCGGCTGCTCGATTATATAAAGCGAACGGAGGCGGATGCCGGCATAAGGGTATATTGCAAGCCGAAAGATTCGGAGTACAAAGAGTTGTCGAAAGTACATGGCATGGCCCGACTTTTGAATCTTGACGAGATTTTGAAATTTCAAGCCGAGGGGCATGGCGATCTGAAATATTCGATTCTCGTGAACGGCCTCAAAGAGGGCGAGATAGAGCGTTTCGACATCCATGGCGGCAACGTGAAGCATCGTTCCATACCTCTTGACTCCGAAGAATATGATCCGTCGAAAACGGTGATAAGTCTTCGCGATGTGAGCTGCGTACTTTTCCGCCGACCCGACAAAGGCTCGCTGATTACGGAAGCATTCGGTATGCCCAGCCTTAACGGCTACATATCCCTGATGCTTGATTAGGGGAGTCCTTTCATCAACGCATAACCTCTCATAATTATAGAAGGAGATACCTCTCGTAATTGTCAAAACTATCCGATGGCGCCTTTAATAGGGCGCTTTTTTGTTGTGACAGGCTATATACAGACGTAAAATTCGTAGATTACAAATAGAAACAGCGTTCTTGTAAACTGTATAATGCTCTGAAAATCAGTATAATAAGTGGTTTATTATGTAAATTTAAGGCCTTGAGAATCTGATGGGGCTGTTGAGCTGTATAATCCTAAGGCAAATAGGGGAATCTGAGCCGAAAATAAAGAATCAAGAGGAGAATGCCCGGATTTTGGTTCTGGATGGAGAAATGGAGTAAAATGCAAATTGGTCAAATTGGAACATTTTCAAAACTGCAGAACAGGCCGATTATCTGATTTACATACGCAAACAGCAAAATGCAAATATTCAAATGCAAAGATTAGAATCTCAAAATAAAAATATTCACAATCTCAAATCAGCTATGATAAATAAATATATGGGAATACCACACATAGAATTAAAATTTACATTTACAAATGCATATAATCTGTTTGAATTCCCGATTAACATTCATTAATATATAGCATAATAAACTGAAAATCAATGAAATACATAGAATGATTAATGTACATAGTTAAATAATGGTCAAATATGGGCCTGGTAGCAATCGATATGACTCTTGTAAAACGTAACCCCTTGAATTCCATTATTATATAGTATCATATCTTCAATCATCTTTAACTGTTTGGAGTTTCGTCTGTAAAGCCTGCTCAAGTGTCGACAACGCTGTTTACAAATACATAATTTCAAAATTGTGAATATTTAATTTTGCGATTTGCAAAAATAATATTACCTTTGTAAACCGATTCACAAAACTGAAATCACGATATGGATACC